>NZ_JACARN010000118.1:0-12833 GCF_013386605.1 Pseudomonas sp. IPO3749
GCAAGCCCGCTCACCACAGGTCAAGCCCGCTCATCACGCCAACCCTGCCCACCACAGAAAACCATCTCGGCGATTAGTTGGTGTATAGGTAATCCGTCGCCAACGACGCCAACGTCCTCACCCCCACCACCAACGCCGACTCATCCACGAAGAACCCCGGATTGTGGTTCGGCGCTGCCTTGCTCATGTCCTGATCCCGCGGCGTCACGCCCAGGAACACAAACAGCCCCGGTGCCTCCTTGGCATAAAACGAGAAGTCCTCGGCACCGCCCACCAACGGGCCCTGCACCACGTCATCCTTGGCCGCCCAGCGCAGGCTCGGCAGCATCTTCTCGGTCAGCGCCGGGTTGTTGATGGTCGGATCGTACTTCTCGATGATGGTGACTTCGGCCTTGGCGCCGCCGCTTTCGGCGATTTTCTCCACGGTCTGGCGCACGTCCGCGTGCAGCTTCTGGCGGATGCCATAGTCGTAGGAACGAATGGTGCCGGTCATGTCTACCGACTCCGGAATGATGTTGTAGCGCGTGCCGCCATTGATGGTGCCAATGCTCACCACCGACGGGAATGACGAGATATCGGTGCGGCGGCTGACCACGGTCTGCAGGCCGACAATAGTCTGTGCGCCCACGGTGATCGGGTCGATGCCATCCCAAGGGCGGCCGGCGTGGGTTTGCTTGCCGAGGATCTTGATGCGCAGATCGTCCGAGCTGGCCAGGGTCGGTCCCGGACGGTAGGCAATCTGGCCGGCGGGCACACCGGCCCACACGTGCAGGCCGAACACCGCGTCCGGCTTGGGCGCCTTCATCACGCCTTCCTGCACCATCATTTTGGCGCCCCAGGTGTTTTTGCCGTCGGGGATGAAATCGCTCGGGCCTTCCTCGGCCGGTTGGAAGTAGAACACCACAGTGCCCGGCAGTCGTTCGCGCATACCGGTCAGGATTTTCGCAGTGCTCAGCAGGATAGCGACGTGGGCGTCGTGGCCGCAGGCGTGCATCACGTCGACTTCTTTGCCCAGGTAGGTGCCTTTGGCTTTGGAGGCGAAGGGCAGGTCGGCGACTTCCTTCACCGGCAGCGCATCCATGTCGGCGCGCAGGGCGACGGTGGGGCCGGGCAGGGCGCCTTTCAGTACAGCAACGACGCCCGTACGGGCGACGCCGGTTTTTACCTCAAGGCCCAGGTCGCGCAGTTGTTTGGCGACCAGCTCGGCGGTGCGGGTTTCGGTGTTGCCCAGTTCCGGGTGGGCGTGGATATCGCGTCGGGTTTCCAGCAGCGCCGGCTCAAGGGCTTTTGCCTGCGCGGCGATTTCCTCCCGGGCGCTGTCCTGGCCGCTGCTGGCGGCTATCACGGCACTGCTGGCGACCCCGCACAACATGCCAAAAATCCACGGGTGTGTCAGACCGGTTAAACGCATAAGGACCTCTCCTGAGTTTATTGTTGTTGATCTTTCTCCTGCACAGTGCCGGCGGTTACCACCTGCACGCTCAGGCGCGGCGTGGCCAGGTCCAGCCCGGCCTCGTCCAGATGACGCTTGAGGGACAGGTTGAACGCCCGCGACACTTCCCACTGCTTGATCGGCGCGGTCTTGAACCGTGCGCGCAGAATCGCGCTGCCCGACTCGAAACTCTCCACGCCTTGAATCTCCAGCGGCGACCAGATATTGCGGCGCTGCAGTGGGTCGTTGCGCATCTTCTGGCCGACATCGCGCATCAGCTTGATGGCGTCGTCGATCTCCATGTTGTAGGGGATCGCCACACGGAAGATCGCGTAGCCGAACTCCCGCGAGTAGTTCTTGATGCTCTTGATCTCGCTGAACGGAATGGTGTGCACGATGCCGTCGATGTCGCGCAGGCGCACGGTGCGGATGGTCAGGCCTTCGACGGTGCCGAGGTGACCGCCGACGTCCACGTAGTCATCGATGGCCAGGGAGTCTTCGATGATGATGAACAGGCCGGTGATCAAGTCCGCCACCAGCGACTGCGCGCCGAAACCGATGGCCAGGCCGATCACACCGGCACCGGCCAGCAGTGGCGTGACGTTCATGCCCATGTTCGCCAGGGCGACAATGGCGGCGATGATGAAGATGGTCACGAACAGCACGTTGCGGATCAGCGGCATCATGGTCTGCGCGCGGGCGTTGGCCAGGCCTTTGCGCGAGCGGGTGAGCGCGTGGTGGATCGCGGTGTCGCTGAGAATCCAGATCAACCAGGCAAACAGCAGGGTCCCGGCCAGGCCGAACAGCTTGACGCTGACTTCATGGCCATCGCCTTCGGTAAAGCGGATCAGCGACAGCCCCCACACCCGCAGGCCCAACTCGATAAACACCAGCCACACCACCAGGTGGGCCAGGGTGTAGACGAAGCTTTTCAGGCGCTCGGAGTACAGCGCATGGCGTTTGTGCCCACGTTGTGGCTTGAGGGCGTGACGGCGGACCAGTCCGTTGATCACCATGCACAGCACCAGCAGCACCGTGCACAGCAGCGATTGGCGCAGTGCTGTGCTGGTATCGCCCGCCGAGACGAAGGTAGCGAATAGCGAAATACCCACCAACAGCAGCGCGGGGATGTACCAGAAGGAACCGATGATTTCGATGGTGTCGCTGAGGGCGCGACGTGTGAGGCGGCGTGACAGTGGCTGATTGCGGATCAGGTGGGCGATGGGTCGGCGGAAGCGCAGGATGAACACGCCAGTGGACAACGCCGCCATCACATTGGCGATGGTCGCGGCGGTATGGGACAAGTGTTGCCCCAGTGCTGCCACCAGTCGCGGGTCGCTCAAGGCTTCACCGAAGGCGGCAAAACTGCCGATCCACCACAGCGGGCGGAACGCCTGGTGACGCAGGATGTACAACGCGCGATGGCGATGCGGGCCGTCGAGCACGGAAAACGCAATCACGCAGATCGCCGAGAAACAGGTGCCCACCACCAGCGCATAGGCCAACACCATTGCCAGGGATTTGCCCAGGGACGACGGCAGGGCGTAACTCAGGTAAACCGTGATCACCAGGGCAATCAGCCATGGGCCGAGTTTGCGCAGGGCAAAGCGCACCATGTCCCAGGTACGCGGATGTTGCGGCAGTTCTTCGGGCAGGCCGAAGCGTTCGCGCACGCGGTGGCTGAGCCAGATCAGCGCGGCGGCGAGCAGGCTCCACACGGCAAGGATCAGTGCAAAACCGAAAATGATCGGCAGCCATTCGTTGGCCGGCAGTATCAGTGCACTGAGTTCTTCCTTGGCCTGGTCGATTTCATTGGACCAGCGCCCCAGGGGGCTATCGGCCCCCGAAAACTGTGCTTCCAGGTTGGCCAGGGTGCCGCCGATCAACCCCAGCACGCCTTCTTCGGCGGCCGGCTGGGCTTTTTTCGTGGCTTCACGGAGCTTTTTCAGGTCACTCAGCAATTGGGTGCGTTGCTGGTCGTTTTCCAGGGTCTTGATCACCTCGTCCAACGACTGCCCCAGCGGCACTTCGGCCTGGGGCTGGGTCTTGTTGGTGTTGCCGAGCAGGCCGGGCAGGCCCACGGCATGGGCAGGCGTCAGCGGCAGCAGCGTCAGCACGGCGATCAAGCAATAGCAGGGCAGGGCAAACAGGCGGGAAAGCACGAGGCGGTCAACCTTGGAAACGACGAGTTGACCGAGTGTACGAGCGCAATCGTCATTCAGCCAGTTTTGCGAGGATCTTGTACACCACAGTGCCCAGGATCAGCAGCATGCCGATCCACATGCCAAACACACCGAGGGGTTTGTCACGGAAGTTGAAGCCCACGGCGAGCATGATCATGCCGATCAGGATCGGGATCAGCATGGCGTGGAAGGAGGACATGGAGATCATGGTGCGACGGCCTTGTCGGAGTGGGAATACTGACAAGTCTAGGTCGGATTGCAGGAAGTGGGGTTGATGTGTATCAGAAACACATCAACCCCATGCCACATCAGGGCAAGTCGTGACTCGCGTAGAACGCGCCCAGCACCTTCACCAGATGCGCCAGATCATGGCTGCCGCACAGCTCGCGAATGGAGTGCATGGCAAACGTCGGCAGGCCGATGTCCACGGTACGCACGCCGAGATGGCTGGCGGTGATCGGGCCGATGGTGGAGCCGCAGCCCATGTCGCTGCGCACCACGAAGCTCTGCAC
Source organism: Pseudomonas sp. IPO3749 (assembly GCF_013386605.1). Classification (NCBI taxonomy): domain Bacteria; kingdom Pseudomonadati; phylum Pseudomonadota; class Gammaproteobacteria; order Pseudomonadales; family Pseudomonadaceae; genus Pseudomonas; species Pseudomonas sp. IPO3749. The sequence continues at coordinate 4,128 of NZ_JACARN010000118.1, forward strand.
CGGTACTTCCTGGGCCATGCACAGGTGGCGGAAGAACCCGGCGGTTTCGCTGTTGGTGGCGTAGCGCTGGTTGCTGTTGACCTTGATCACCGGGCCGGCGTTGAGCTTGGGGCCGTGGTTGGCGTCATGCTTCTCGGCGTAGTTCGGGTGAACGCCGTGGGCGTTGTCCGCAGACACCAGCAGGGATTTCTGGATGGTCCGTACGAACTCATCCCCTTCCGGCAACAGGCGACGCAGGGTCTGTTCCAGCATCGGGCCATCGGCCCCGCACGCCGAGCAGGAGCCGACTTCTTCGTGGTCGTTGCACACCAGTACGCAGGTTTCTTCGCTGTCGCTGGTGAGCAAGGCTTGCAGGCCGGCGTAGCACGACAGCAGGTTGTCCAGGCGCGCGCCGGCGATGAAGTCGCCGTTCAGACCGATAACCGCGGCGCTTTGGGTGTCATAGAAGCTCAGCTCGTAGTCGAGCACCACATCGGCGTTCAAGCCATGTTCCCGTGCCAGCTGCTCGGTGAGCACGGCACGGAAGTCCACACGCTCGTCACCGGCAAACTGCGCGAGGATCGGCGGCAGCTCGGTCTGGGCATTGATCGCCCAACCTTGGTTGGCTTCACGGTTCAGGTGAATGGCCAGGTTGGGGATGATGGCGATGGGCAGCTTGAAGTCGATCAGTTGGCTTTCGACCTTGCCGTCGCGGCGGAAGGTCACGCGGCCGGCCAGGGACAGGTCGCGGTCGAACCACGGTGCCAGCAGTGCGCCGCCGTAGACTTCCACGCCCAGTTGCCAGAAACCCTGGCGTTGCAGCTCAGGTTGGGGCTTGACCCGCAGGCACGGGCTGTCGGTGTGGGCACCGACCAGGCGGATACCGCCCTGCAACGGCGAATGGCGGCCGAGCTTGAAGGCGATGATCGACGAATCGTTGCGGGTCACGTAGTAGCGACCGTTGGCCTCGGTGGTCCAGGTCTCGCGCTCGTCAAGGCGCTGGTAACCGGCCGCTTCCAGGCGCTGGGCCAGGGCGGCAGTGGCATGAAAAGGAGTAGGGGAGGCCTTGAGGAAGTCGATCAGGCCTTGATTCAACGCTTCGCGCATAAATAGCTCCAGACAACAATGCCGCGAGTTTACCGTATTTATTCTTCAGAACGGGGCAGGGCACTCGAAACGCAAACGCTCGCCGCTTTGCGGATGGGTGAAGCTCAGCATGCTTGCATGCAGGCACAGGCGCGGCCAGGCAGCCAGGGCTTGCTCATGGGCATATAGGCCATCACCCAGCAAGGGGTGGCCGATGGAGAGCATGTGCACGCGCAGTTGGTGAGAGCGCCCGGTAATCGGCGTCAGCTCCACGCGGCACCAGTCGCCACAGCGCTCCAGCACCTTCCAGAAGGTCAGCGCGTGCTTGCCGAATTCGTGGTCCACCACATGCCGTGGTTTGGTCGGCGGGTCGTAGCGCAGGGGCAGGTCGATACTGCCGCTGTCCAGTTCCGGTTGGCCCCAGGCCAGGGCGGTGTAGGCCTTTTCGGTTTCACGGTCGTGAAACTGGCGGGACAGTTCGCGGTGGGTGTCGGCGTCACGGGCCAGCAGGATGATGCCTGAGGTTTCCCAGTCCAGGCGATGCACGATGCGGGCTTCGGGGTAGCCGTTTTCCTGCAGGCGGGTGATCAGGCAGTCCTTGTTGTCGTCGGCGCGGCCAGGCACCGAGAGCAACAGGGTGGGCTTGTTCACCACCAGGACGGCATCGTCCTGATGCAAGATATGAATATTGGACAGCGGCATTAAACAGCCTCGTAACAAACGCCAACGGCGGCTCGCCCACCCGGCCCCCAAAAAGGGATCAGGGTGAACGAGCCGCCGTGGCGGCCGCCTGTTCGATCAACGATCAGGCAGGGTGATATTGAGTTCCAGAATCGAGCAGCTGCCGTCATTTTCCAGGGCGACATGCACGTCATCGTTGCCGATATTGACGTACTTGCGGATCACCTCGACCAGTTCCTTCTGCAAGGCTGGCAGGTAGTCCGGCGTGCTGCGTTGGCCGCGTTCGTGCGCCACGATGATCTGTAGACGCTCTTTCGCTACCGACGCGGTCGTAGGCTTTTTGTTGGCGCGAAAGAAGTCGAGAAATTTCATTGTTTAGTTGCCTCCAAAGATACGCTCGAAGAATCCCTTCTTCTTGACATCGAGGAAGCGGTGTTCCACGGTCTTGCCCAGCAGGCGATCGACGGCATCGCTGTACGCCTGGCCGGCGTCGCTCTGGTCGTCAAGAATCACCGGAACACCCTGGTTGGAAGCCTTCAGGACCGCCTGGGATTCTGGAATCACGCCCAGCAGGGTCACTGCGAGGATTTCCTTCACGTCTTCAACACCGAGCATTTCGCCGTTGCTGACGCGCTCAGGGTTGTAGCGGGTGAGCAGCAGGTGCTCCTTGATCGGGTCCTGGCCTTCTTCGGCGCGCTTGGATTTGCTGGCCAGCAGGCCGAGCATACGGTCCGAGTCACGTACGGAGGAGACTTCCGGGTTGGTCACGACGATGGCTTCATCCGCGAAGTACATGGCCAGGTGAGCACCGGTTTCGATACCGGCCGGCGAATCGCAGACCACGTATTCGAAGGTTTCCTTCAGCTCGGCCAGGACTTTGCCCACGCCTTCTTTGGTCAGTGCGTCTTTGTCACGGGTCTGGCTGGCGGCCAGCACGTACAGGTTCTCAAGGCGCTTGTCCTTGATCAGGGCCTGTTGCAGGTTGGCTTCACCGTTGACCACGTTGACGAAGTCATACACCACGCGGCGTTCGCAGCCCATGATCAGGTCGAGGTTACGCAGGCCGACGTCGAAGTCGACAATAACTGTCTTGTGGCCGCGCAGAGCGAGACCGGTACCGATAGCGGCGCTGGTGGTGGTCTTACCCACACCACCCTTGCCGGATGTAACCACGAGAATCTTGGCCAAGGTGTTTCACCCCTAAGGAAGAAGGACATTTCGGTCCCTGAAAAACATCTCTTGGAACTCGCTGCAGGCGGACAGCCTTGTAGGAAAAATAATTCCTACATAAGTAATGCCGGTTTCGCTGTGCTATCAGAGTCTAGAGATGCTTGGAAAATGCGGCAGTATCCGTTAAAGACGGATGATGTTCAACACATCGCCCGACAGGTTGACCTGCACCGAAGCCCCCCACAGCGGATCACGGCGCAAATCTTCTGAAACCTTGTACTGGCCTGCGATGGACACTAGCTCAGCGGTCAACTGCTGGCAAAAAATACGGGCCTTGGTATCACCCTTGATGCCGGCGAGGGCACGTCCGCGCATCGGGCCGTATACATGGATGTTGCCATCGGCGAGAAGTTCCGCCCCTGGGCTGACCGAGGAGATCACTACCAGGTCGCCGCCCTGGGCGTAAATCTGCTGCCCGCCGCGTACGGGCGAGGTGATGATCTTTGTAGGCTTGATCGCAGGCTCGGGTGGTTTTTCCGGTTTTTTCTTCTCTTCACCGACCAATGGTTCAAGTGGACGCTCACGCGCACCGGACGGTGGCAGTACTGGCAGTTCAATGGCGATCGCTGCAGCAATGTCTTCGATACGGCTGGCACGGATCGCCAGGGTACGCAGGCCGTGGGAGCGGCATACGCGCATCAGGCCGGGCAGGTCGATGCTGCCCTGGCCGGCGGGCAGTTTGTCCAGGGCCAGCACCAGCGGGGCATTGTTGAAAAAATTGGGCGCCAGGGCGACCTTGGCGGCGAGCTGGCGGTCCAGGGCGTCGAGGTCGTTACGGGCGAGTTCCAGCACGGTGATGGCGAGCATGCTGCCTTTCAGCTGGAACACGGGATCTTGGTCTAGCGGTTCGGTTTGGCTCATGGTCGGCAAAAGCGGCTTGTCACGAAAAGTGTCGAGACTTATAACGAGAACACTCACCCGCCGCAAGCCGAGTCGAACCGTTGTAGAATGCGCGGCCCTTGTCTTTACCGGAATCTGTAATGGATCGCCCGCGTTTTCGAGCTGTATTTTTTCACCCGCGTTTCTGGCTGTTATGGCTGGGGCTCGGCCTGTTGTGGCTGGTCACCCAGCTGCCGTACCGTGCGCTGCTGACCATTGGTCGCCTGCTGGGCGCCGGTATGTACCGCGTGGCCGGCGAACGTCGCCGCATTGCTGCGCGAAACCTGGAACTGTGCTTCCCGGAAAAATCCGCCCAAGAGCGCAAGCAACTGCTCAAGGAAAACTTTGCCTCCACCGGCATCGCCTTCTTCGAAATGGCCATGAGCTGGTGGTGGTCGCGCCAGCGCCTGGCGCGCCTGGCCCACGTCGAAGGCCTGGAACACCTCAAGCAGGCCCAATTGGACGGCAAGGGCGTGATCCTCATGGCCCTGCATTTCACTACCCTGGAAATCGGCGCCGCGCTGTTGGGGCAGAAGCACACCATTGATGGCATGTACCGCGAACACGGCAACCCGTTGTTCGACTACATCCAGCGCCGTGGCCGCGAACGCCACAACCTAGATTCCCTGGCCGTGGAGCGTGAAGACGTGCGCGGCATGCTCAAGCTGCTGCGCGCCGGTCGCGCGATCTGGTACGCACCGGACCAGGACTACGGCGCCAAGCAAAGCCTCTTCGTGCCGCTGTTCGGCATCCAGGCCGCCACCGTGCCGGCCACCAGCAAGTTCGCCAAGCTGGGCAAGGCGTTGGTGGTGCCGTTCACTCAACAACGCCTGGCCGATGGCAGCGGCTACCGCCTGGTGATCCATCCGCCGCTCACCGACTTCCCCGGCGAGAGCGATGAAGCCGACTGCTTGCGCATCAACCAGTGGGTCGAAGCCTCGGTGCGTGAATGCCCGGAGCAATACCTGTGGACCCATCGCCGCTTCAAGAGCCGGCCACCGGGTGAGCCTAAGTTGTACGAAAAACGCCGCCGATAAGACAGACATTTCCCCACATGGAGTGACGCAATGCGCCCAGCTGAACCGGTGACAGGCTTGATTCTTTCCGGCGGCGGGGCGAGAGCGGCGTATCAAGTGGGGGTGTTGGCGGCGATTGCCGAGCTGTTGCCGCCGGGGGCGCCCAATCCGTTTCCGGTGATCGTCGGCACCTCGGCCGGTGCGATCAATGCGGTGAGCCTGGCCAGTGGCGCCACGGACTTCAGGGCCGCGATCCAACGCCTGACCGCCTTCTGGCAGGGCTTTCGCAGCCACTTGGTGCTGCGCAGTGATTGGCCGGGGGTGATCCGCCAGGCGAGCCGCTTCTTTATTCACAGCCTCCTCGGTCTTGGTGCGCAGGTGCCGGTGGCGTTGCTCAACAGCACGCCGCTGAAGGCGCTGCTCAAAGACAAGCTGCACCTGGCCGGCATCGACGAAGCCATCCGCAACAAACATCTGCACGCGGTGGCGGTGACGGCCTTTGGTTACGAGTCCGGCCAGGCAGTGACCTTCTATCAGGGTGGTGGCACCATCGACGCCTGGTTGCGCCATCGCCGTATCGGCATGCCCACCCAATTGACGGTTGAACACCTGCTGGCCAGCTCCGCGATTCCCTTGCTGTTCGCCCCGGTCAAACTCGACCAGGAATATTTCGGCGACGGCGCCGTGCGGCAGTCGGCGCCGATCAGTCCGGCGTTGCACCTGGGCGCCAGCCGTGTGCTGGTGGTCGGCGTCAGTGGCAACCCACGCGGCAATGAATCGGCGGCGCAACGTACCTTTACCGGGCAAGAACCGACGTTGGCACAGATCGGTGGGCACATGCTCAACAGCACGTTCATTGACAGCCTGGAAAGCGATATCGAGTTACTGGAGCGCTTGAATCAGTTCAGCCATGCCGCGCCTGGCGTGGCGGCGGTAGAAGTGCTGGTGATTGCGCCCAGCCAGCCGATCGACGAAATCGCGGCACGGCACCGCCAGGAATTGCCGGCGGCATTGCGCTTGTTCTTGCGTGGGCCGGGGGCGACCAAGACGAGTGGGGCGGGGGTCTTGAGTTACTTGCTGTTCGAGGCGGGATATTGCAGCGAGTTGATCGAGTTGGGGCGGCGCGACGCGTTGGCCAAGCGCGAGGAATTGTCGAAATTCCTCGGCCTGGCCTGACGGTCAGAAGTGATACTTGACCAGGAAGCTCGCGGTGTCCTGGTTAGTCTTGAACGCGCCCGAATCTTCGATCCCGTACTTGTTCTTCCAGTAGTCGTATTCGAAGCCGACATACAACTGCTTGTCGCCCCAATGCAGCGCTTTACCCAGGTCATATTTGACCTGTGGGTTGAAGTGCAGGTTGGCGTGGTAGGTGCCACGGGCGTTCTTGTCGTTGTCCGTGACCCAGTCCATGAAGCCGTCGATCAACACGTCGGAGTTGCCCACCGGGATGGTGTAGGACCAGACCGGAGTAATCTGCCAGACGCCGTCACCCGGACGATTGCCTTCGGTCTGGCGCTGGTAGAAGTTCAACTGGAAGTAGTCGAAGCCGGGGATGTTCAGGTCAAAGCCTGGGCCGAGCAGGTACGACTCGTTATCGCCTTCGCCAAACTCGTAAGTGAATGCCAGCAGCACGTCTTTGATCGGGCCAAACGACAGGTCTTTATCAAAGATCTTGCCGAACGACAGGCGCGGGCTTATTTCACCGTAATAAGTACTGGGGCCGACGTTGCCGTCTTCCTTGCCGTTGTAAAAGATGCGGTCGACGAAGATAAAGTTGTCGCCATACTTCCACGCATCGGCATGTTCGAACGTGACGGTTTGCTGGATCTGCGGGTTGACGGTAAAGCTCTTGCCCCACAGGTAAGTCAGGCTGTTGTTCTGCCACTGCAACAGGTCACCGGCCACGGCTTGGCCACCGGCCAGCAGGGATCCCGCCAGCATCAGGCCTTTGAACATAGGTTTCATTCGGTTGCTCCCGAGTTAAAGTTTTATGGTTTTTCTTCTACGCAGGCGCTCTGGTGTGGCGCCTTTTGGTTCGCTGCAAAAATCGTCTGTTCGGTCAGCTTTAGTGCTTTTAGCAAGAGCTGCGCCAAGGTGTTTAAAAAGCCAAAAAATCCCCGTCGGCTGCATCGGATGCAGTCGAATTCAGAGGACTTTTGCGCACTTTGGCCGCAGACATAAGGCCGGGATAAGTTGGCCTTGCAGTCAGCTTTTACATTCGCTGTTTTTTTTTGAGTCGATTCGAGCGGGCGCGGAGAATACTGGCTCTTATGCCGTGGCTCAAGTGCGCTGTTAAAGAGCGCGTGGGGCGAGAATGGGGCACGGCTTGTGGCCGGCCCCAGGTGAAGGGTGTGCATGTGGTTATTCCCGTTTCGTTATTGTTTTTGTTTGAACGAAGGAATCAATGCGTATGAGCGACTTCAGGGCGTTCAGCGCCACCCAGGATGTTGAACAGGATATTCAGCGACAACGCGCTGAGTGTGGCCATGGCGATGCCACTGTGGGTAATCGGGCTCATCCACAGCGGTAGTTGCGCGAAGAACTCCGGGCGCACCACGGGGATCAGGCCCATGCCGATACTCACCGCCACCAGCAACTGGTTGCGACGGTCGGCGATGTCGGCTTCCTGCAGGATCTTGATCCCGGTCGCCGCCACCATGCCAAACATGGCAATCGCCGCTCCGCCCAGCACCGCCGGTGGTATCGACGCCACCAGGTAGGCGGCCTTGGGCAACAGGCTCAGCACAATCAGGAAGACCCCGGCCATGATCGTCACCGAGCGGCAACGCACACCGGTCATCTGCACCAGGCCGATGTTCTGGGCGAACGAGGAGTGGGTGAACGTGTTGAAGAAGCCGGCGAAGAACGACGCGCCGGCATCACACAGCAGGCCACGGCGCAGCATCTTCGGCGTGACATCCTGGCCGGTGATCTTGCCCAGGGCGAGAAACATTCCGGTGGACTCGACAAAGATGATCACCACCACCAGGCACATCGACAGGATCGGCGCCAACTCGAACTTGGGCATGCCGAAGTGCAGCGGCGTCACCACCTGCACCCACGGCGCCATGGCCAGGCCACTGAGGTCGACCATGCCGAGCGCACCGCACAAGGCGTAGCCCAGGCCCATGCCGATCAGCACCGAGATATTCACCCAGAAGCCGCGCATGAAGCGGTTGATCAGCAGGATGGTGGCGAGTACCAGTGCGGCAATCGCCAGGTAGATCGGTGAGCCAAACGTAGCGGCGGCGCTGCCGCCTCCGGCCCAGTTCACGGCCACCGGAAACAGCGACAGGCCAATCGCGGTGATCACCGTGCCGGTCACCAATGGCGGGAAAAAGCGCACGACCTTGGACATGAAGGGCGCGATGAGCATGCCGAAGAACCCGGCGGCGATTGTCGCACCGAAGATTCCCTGCAAGCCGATCCCCGGCATGCCGGCCATCGCGACCATGCTGCCGACGGCGGCGAAGCTGGCGCCCATCATCACCGGCATGCGAATGCCCACTGGGCCGATGCCGAACGACTGCACCATGGTGGCAATACCGGCCACCAGCAGGTCGGCGTTGATCAGGAATGCGATTTCTTCACGGCTCAAGCCGGCGGCCTGGCCAATGATCAGGGGCACGGCGACGGCGCCGCCGTACATCAGCAAGACGTGTTGCAGGCCTACCAGAATCAGTTGCAAGAGGGGCAGCCGCACCATGGCGGGCGCGGCAGGAATCTGCGGTTCGGCTAACTCGGTCATGCAACACCTCGGATCTTTTTTATTTTTGTTGTTTCAACAATTGTGTAGCGGGGAGCTTTTGTAGTGAGCGGGCTTGCCCCGCGCTGG
>NZ_JACARN010000119.1:0-27139 GCF_013386605.1 Pseudomonas sp. IPO3749
TAATAATGAGAGAGCAAGCACAACCATGGCATTACTGACTGAACACGAGCAGCGCCAAGTCGCGGAAGCGATCGCCCGCGTGGAAAAAACCACCGACGCAGAGTTGGTGACCGTGCTGGCAGCCCGCGCCGACGACTACGCCTATATCCCGCTGTTGTGGGCCAGTCTGATCGCGTTGGTGGTGCCCGGCGTGGTGCACTACTTGTCGGGCTACCTGACCATGTACACCTTGCTGTTGGCGCAATGGGCGACATTCATCGTGTTGTGCCTGGTGTTCCGTTTGCCCAAGGTGACCACGCGGTTGATCCCGCGTTCTGTGCGCCACTGGCGCGCGTCCAACCTGGCGCGGCGGCAGTTCCTGGAGCAGAACCTGCACCACACCCTTGGCAGCACTGGCGTGCTGATTTTTGTCAGCGAGGCGGAACGGTACGTGGAGATTCTGGTGGATGACGGCATTTCCAAGCGCCTGGATGACGGCAGTTGGGATGTGATCGTCAAGGCGTTTACCCAGCAGGTGAAACAGGGGCAGACGTTGGCGGGGTTTATCGACTGCATCGAAGCCTGCGGCGAGTTGTTGAAGGTGCATGTGCCGGTGACGCAAACCCGCAATGAACTGCCCAATCGATTGGTGGTGCTGGAGTAAGGCGTACCGCTGGTCAAATAACTCCGTGCCCTGGCGGGCTATCCCCCCTAAAATGCCCGGCATTCCCTGCCCGAGGCGTTTTTGTTCATGTCTGTCACCGCTCAACCTGCCCGCCCTGCGCCGGATCATCACGCCCAGTTCATTGAACTGCTCAGCGCAAGCCTCGCGCAAAACGCCTTTATCAAGCTGGTGCTGGCCAAGTACGTCGGTGAGGAAGCCGAGTTGCAGCGGCTGATCATCAAGCCGGTCACGGTCAAGGAGCAGGCGTGCCTGTCCTTCGTCTACCGCTACAAGACCCGCGACATCACCAAGAACTTCCCGCAGGCCGAAGGTGTTGCAGCGATTGCCGCGTTGCTGCCGGCGCAGTTCAAGAACGCGCACCTGCTGTCGCTGACTGACGAAGTCCAGTTGGAATACAGCAAGAAGAACAAAAGCTCGCTGTTCAAAAGCAAGCCGCAGCAACTGCGTGAAGCGCCGTCGGCTGAGCATAACCGCGAGAAGAATCGCTTTCTCGACCTGAGCCGGCCATTCCTCGCCGACCTCGGTGTGACCGACGCCAGACAGGCGCTGATCCCGTCGATGTCGCGCAAGTGGAAGCAGATCAACAAGTTCATCGAAGTGTTCAGCCATGCGCTGACTTCATCACCCTTGAAGCTGGACCAGCCGGTGCGTGTCGCTGACTTCGGCTCGGGCAAGGGCTACCTGACCTTTGCCATCCACGACTACCTGCGCAACACCCTCAAGGCCGAGGGCGAAGTGACCGGCGTCGAGCTGCGCGAAGACATGGTGACCCTGTGCAACTCAGCCGCCGCCCGCCTGGAGCATCCGGGGCTGGTGTTCAAGTGCGGCGACGTCCGCAGTGTGGCGCCCAGCGAACTGGACGTGATGATCGCCCTGCATGCCTGCGACATTGCCACGGACTACGCGATCCACACCGGCATCCGTTCCGGTGCGTCGATCATCATGTGCTCGCCGTGCTGCCACAAGCAGATCCGCCTGCAGATCCAGAGCCCACTGCTGCTCAAGCCGATGCTGCAATACGGCCTGCACCTGGGCCAACAGGCCGAAATGGTCACCGACAGCTTGCGTGCGTTGTTCCTCGAAGCCTGTGGGTATGAGACCAAGGTGTTCGAGTTCATCTCGTTGGAACACACCAACAAGAACAAGATGATTCTTGCCGTGAAGCGCACCGAGCCGGTGGACAATGCGCAGTTGCTGGAGAAAATCCGGGAACTCAAGGCGTTCTACCACATCACTGAACACTGCCTGGAAACCCTGCTGCGCGCGGATGGTTTCTTAAGCTGAACACACACAACCCCTGTGGGAGCGGGCTTGCTCGCGAAAGCGTCAGATCAGTCGAACTCTTGGTGACTGACACACCGCTTTCGCGAGCAAGCCCGCTCCCACATTAGACAACGCTCGGCTTTGAAACGGGTGCTGGCTGCACCGCCGTCTTGCGCCCCAGCATCACCGTCACGATCACTCCACAGGCAAACAGCCAGGTGATTGGCTCGATGTGTTCGCCAAAGAACAGCGCCGAAAACGCGATGGTGAAGAAGATCTGCAACAGCTGGATCTGGCTGACCCGCGCAATTCCGCCCATGGCCAACCCGGCGTACCAGGCAAAGAACCCCAGGAACTGCGAGAACAGCGACACGTAGCCAAACGCCCACCAGGCGCGCATGGAAATCGCCCCTTGATGCTGCGCCGCCAGGTACCACACCGGCCCGATCAGCACGGGCGTCGACAGCACCAGCGCCCAGCAGATCACCTGCCAGCCGCCCATCTCCTTGGCCAATCGGCCGCCTTCGGCATAACCCAGGCCGCCCACCGCGATTGCACCGAGCATCAGCAAATCACCGGCCTGGATACTGCCGGCCCCGGTGATCAACGCGTAGCTCAACACCAAGCCACTGCCCAGCGCCGCACAGGCCCAGAAGGCTTTCGACGGCCGTTCATGGGACAGCCACGCCGCGTACAGCGCCACGCACAACGGTTGCAGGCCGTTGACCAGCGCGCCATGGGACGCCGGCAAGGTCTGCATGGCCCAGGCTGACAACACCGGGAAACCCAGGATCACGCCCGCGATCACCAGGCACAGCCCGCGCACCTGGCGCCAGGTCGGCCAGCGTTCGCGGCGCCACAGCAACAGCGCCGCCGCGGGGATCGCCGCGAACAACGCGCGGCCCAGGCCGTTGAGCAACGGGTGGATTTCCTGCACCACGATGCGGGTGAAGGGCAGGGTCAGGCTGAAGATGATGACGCCCAGCAGGCCGAGGGCCATGCCGGTGTTTTCGCGCGAGCTCATGGGGAAGAACCGAAATCTAGAGGGCTTCAAGGGAAGCCCATCTAGCCACATCCCCCGCCGATTGCGGGCCTACAGCTGGGTGCGGATTTATCCGTACAGTTTTCAGAAGAAGCGCGTGATGCTGATCTTGGCATCACGGCCCTTGGTGTAGGCACGGTCGCCGCTCAGGGCCGGACGGAAGTTCTCGTTGAACAGGTTGTCCACCGTGAAGTTCACTTCGGTGCCTTTCAGGTAGGCCTGCTGTGGTTTCCATTTGGCGAACAGGCCCTGGGTGTTGTAGCGCTTGTTGCCGTACTGGTCATAGAACAGGTCGCCCACGCTGCTGCCGGGGCCGCCGGAATATTTGTCGCTGGGCAAACGCGAGGTCGCGCCGATGAACTGACCGGTCCAGCCCACTTGGGCATCCCACGCCGGAATGTTGGTGCCGAGCACCAGTACCCATTTGGTCGGCGGAATATCCCGTGCCGCCACATCCGGGCCCCAGGGGTTGGTGTAGGCGCCTTCATGGTCACCCTTGGCATAGGCGAAGGACACCGAACCGAACAGGTAGGTGGAGTTGTAGAACGATTCGAGTTCGAAGCCCTTGATGGTCAGGCCGCCGATGTTGCGATAGTTGGACATGGCGCCCGGCGGGCAAGCGGTGGAAATGGTGCCGCCGTTGATGGCCTGGTTCTGGCAACCGACGCCGGTGGCCTTGAAAATTTCGTCTTCGACTTTGTTGTGAAAGAAGGTGGTGCGCAGTTGCAGGTTGTCGTCGTGGGCGATCAGGTTGTCGAAACTGCTGACCGTGCCCACGCTGATCGAGGTGATGCGTTCCGGGTCGAGGTCGACGCTGGTGGCGGTGCGGCTGCCCAGGCCCTGGACCTCGTACTGTTCATCGATCACCGGCGCGCGCCAGGTCTTGCTCCAGTTGGCGAACAGGCCGAGGTGCGGGTTGACCGTCCAGAACACCGCCAGGCGCGGCGACCAGCCGGTGTAGGTGCGGTCGCTGTAATCGTGGCCGAAGGACGGATCGGGGTTGCTGTAGTACGGCGCATCGTTGGCTTCGCCGCGGTTGCGCACGTGGTCGTAGCGCATCGATGGGGTGATGGTGACGTCGCCCAGGGTCACTGCATCCTGCACGAAGAAACTGTTGGTATCGACCTTGCCGTGGGGCATGAAGCCCGGTTGGAAATGCCCGTAGTTGTAGCGCGGGGTGTTGTAGGTGGTGCCCGGCATCCACATTTCGGTCTCGCGGATGTGCTTGCGGATTTGCCCGCCCACAGTGACGGCATGTTGCAACGGGCCGGTGTCAAACAGGCTGACGTTGCGCACGTCGAGGTTCTTGTCGGTGTAGGCGGTGTCCATTTTGCGCCCGCCGGTGGCCAGTTGGAAAAACGCCGTGGCGTCGCGTTCGTCGGTCTGGTCGGTGTTGGACTGGGAGTATTTGACGGTCAGGTCCACCAGCGGGTTGTCCAGCGGTGTGTATTCGTATTTGCCCGACCACGTGGTGTCGACCGTGTCGCGATGGGCCAGAAACCGCTTCAACGCCGCTTCGTAGCCATAGCGGTCAATGTTGGCCTGGGTGGGCGGCGTCGGGTAGCTGGCCGCCGAGAACGGTGTCCAGCGGTCGCTGTGTGAACGCGAGTAGGACAAGCCAACGGCGTGTTCTTCGGTGAAGTGAGCGTTGACCTTGAACAGCTTGCCGTCGACATTTTGCGCGGAGTTCGGCAGACGCTGGGGGTTGATCGGGTACTGATTGTTCTCGTTGGGCAGTTTGGCGGCGACCTTCATGTCGTCGCCATCGCGTTGAGTCAAATAGGCCAGTGCATCGAAACGGCCATCGTCGGTACGCCCGTACACGGCGCTGCTGTAGACCTGCTCATGGTCGTTGCTGGAGTAACCGTATTTGAGCATCGCGCCACTGTTGCGACCGTCCTTGAGCAGGTCGGGGGCATCCTTGGTGGTCATGTTGACCGTACCGCCAAACCCGCCGTTGCCGGTGAAAGGCGAGTTGGGGCCTTTCTCCACCTCGATGCTTTTGATCAGTTCGGGCTCAATGAACACCGTGCCTTGCTGATAGCGTTCAAAGCCGCTTTTGGTGGCGCCATCGACGGTCAGCGGGACGTCTTCGGCATCGCCGAACCCACGGATATTGATGGTCTGGCCGCCAGGTTTCAGCGAGCCGCCCTGGCTGACGCCGGGCAGGGTCTGCAACAGGCTGGGGATGTTATTGGACTGGTAACGGTCAATGTCTTCCTGGCTCAGGGTCGAGCGGCCAACGGTGTTGGAGTTGACCTCGGTACCGGTGCCGATCACGCTCAGGGCGTCCAATTGGATCACGCCGCTGTTGGTGGTCTTGCCCTCATCGGGGCGCACGACGTAGGTGCTCCCGACCTTGATCAGGGTGAACTCGCCGTTTTTCAGCAGGGTGCGAATCGCCACTTCCGGCGTGAAGTCGCCGTTGAGCGCGGGGGCTTGCACGTTCTTGAGCAGTTCTTCATCGAACAACAGCTGGATTTTTGCCTGCTGCGCCACCTGGCTCAGGGACGTGGCCAGCGACTGCGCAGGCAGTTGCAGTGTGAGCGAGTCGGCCTGGGCACTGAGGCTAAATACCAGGCAGCTAGCGATGAGCGTCGGTCGAAGAAACAGGTGCAAAGCGTGGCAAGGCGCGCGAAACATGAAATCCCCCGGTGTGGCCAAATGGCCGAAAAGGTGTGCGTATCAAACGCAGACCGGGGGAAGACGGGGCTGCTCGAAAAAACCACACCTGCGAATGCAAAATATTCTCAAATAAGAATTTTGCAGGGTTATTTGCTCGGTTCGATCCTTACGATTCCATCGGCCGACGCCACGGTTTTCACCGGCAGCAGGGCAGGCAGGGCATTGAGCAACGCGTCGGGATCATTCACATCCAGATTGCCCGAGACCTTCAAGTGCGCCACTGCGTTGCTGACCTGCAGCGGCGCCTGAGGGCGATACAGGCTCAGCTCATCGATCAGGCTGGCCAACTCGCGGTTGCGAAACGACAGGTGGCCGCTGCGCCAGTCGGCGACCTCCTCGGCGGTGAGGGTCTGCTGCTGCAACGTGCCTTTGGCGTAGCTGAAGATCGCACGTTGCTGGGCGCCCAACAGGGTGACGGGGCTTTTGGCGTCCGGCTCGAACGCGACCTGCCCATGGGCGACGCTGACCACCAGTTGCTGCTGGCTGCGGCGCACATCGAAGCCGGTGCCGACCACGCGCACATTGGCCTCGCCGGCTTGCACGAACAACGGTCGTTCCTTGTCGGCGGCCACTTCGAGGTACAGCTGGCCTTTGTCCAGGTGCACGATGCGTTGGTGCGCGGTGAAATCCAAACGTACGCGGGTGTTCGCATTCACATACAAGGTGCTGCCGTCGGGCAGATTGAGGGTGCGCATGCCTTTGGCGTGGGCTGCGACCTGGGTGTGATACAGCTCGCGGGGCGCGCCGATAGGCGTGGTCATGACCGCGCATAACAGGGCGGCGGCCACGGCCAGGGCAGGGCGCCATGCCGACGGTTTGCGCTTGGGCAGCGCCACGGGTTTGTTCAGTTGCTGCAACTGGGCCAGGTCTGCCCACAGTTGCTCGAATTCGGCATAGGCGCGGGCGTGGGCGGGCTCGGCTTGCCAGGCGGCAAAAGCCTTGCGGTCGGCACGCCCCGCGTCATTATTGCGGTTGCGGGCAAACCAGCTGGCGGCTTGGGCATCGATGGCGTCGCTGTCTTCGATGTCGAGCACGTCGGTGTCGCTCAGGCGGTTCATTCTGGCTGCTCCGTGCCGGGTTCGTGTTGAAGGCGTCGCTTGCAATGCAGCAGGGCAAAAGCGATGTGCTTTTCCACCATGCTGGTCGAAATGCCCATGCGCTCGGCGATCTGCGCCTGGCTCAAGCCTTCGAAGCGGTGCAGCATAAGGGCTTCTCGCCTGCGGGGCGAGAGTTCGGCGAGGACTTCTTTCAACTGTTCCAGGCGTTGCAAGCGCTGCACGGCGGCCATGGGATCGTTTTGCTCGTCGGTGACCGGCTCGGCGTCCATTGCGGCCTGATCAGAGTGGACGGTATGCCGTACCTTCTGTTTGCGCCAGTGATCACGCAGCAGGTTGCGCGCCATCTGGAACAGAAACGCCCGTGGCTGCTCGACCTTGGCCCGGTCGCGGTAGTCCAGCCACTGGGTGAAGACATCCTGGGTCATGTCCGCCGCGTCGCTGGCGTTGTCTGTGCGCTTGCGCAGGAAATACAGAATATCTGTATAGAACCCGCGAAAGGCATCGGCCGACAGCGGGTCGGGCTTGGGACGAGACATGGATATCCTTCTTGACGAAGCACGACGTGGATAAAGTCGCGAATGGTATCGAGAACCATTGTCATTTGTCTCGTTTATTTTGTCGGAGCCGGATATCCGGCTCCTGTCGCCGTTTTCAGACGGTTGTCAGCAGTTTTCTCAACTGTTCAATCCCGGTTTCGCCCAGTGGGAACACCGGCAGACGCGGGTCACCCGCTTCCAAGCCGGTCAACCGCAATCCGGCCTTGATCGTCGCCGGCAACCCACCCTTGAGGATGAAGTCCAGCAACGGCAACTGGCGGTAAAACAGCTCCCGCGCCTGTGTCAGGTCATTGGCCAACACCGCCTCATACAACGCCAGGTTGAGCTGTGGGATCAGGTTCGGCGCCGCCGTGCACCAACCCTTGGCACCCGCCGCGAAGGCTTCCAGCGCCAGCGGGTTGCAACCGTTGTAGAACGGCACGTCGCTGTGGCGATGCAGCTGATGCATGCGCTGGATGTCCCCGGTGCTTTCCTTGACCATGGTCACGCTGGCCACCTGCTTGATGATGCGCAGGATCAGGTCCACCGACATGTCCGTGCCGCTGGTGGCCGGGTTGTTGTAGAGCATGATCGGCACGCCGATGCTGTCGCCGATCGCGGCGTAGTGGGCGATGATTTCCGCTTCGCTGAGTTTCCAGTAGGAGGTCGGCAGCACCATCACCACATCGGCGCCATTGGCCTCGGCGTAGCGGGCGCGGCGTACGGCTTTGGCGGTGGTGAGGTCGGACACGCTGACGATGGTCGGCACGCGCCGCGCGATTTTTGCCAGGCTGTAGGCGCTGACTTCGTCCCACTCGGCGTCGCTCAAATAGGCACCTTCACCGGTGCTGCCCAGTGGCGCGATGGCGTGTACGCCGCCGTCGATCAGGCGGTCGATGGAGCGGCCCAGGGCGTCGAGGTCAACGCGTTGGCCGTCGGCGCTGAACGGGGTGATGGTGTAGCCGATGATGCCGTGAATGGTTGGGCTGGACATGGGAAGTCTCCGGTCAGAAAAGGGCTAGTCAGTTCAGGCAATCGGCGTGTTGACGCAGGTTCTGCCGGGCGTAGTAGTTGAACGCGGCACCGTGACGCTTGGGCCGGGAGATCCAGTCGTGGGCCTCGCGCCCCAGCTCCGGCAGGATCGGCTTGATGGTGCCGGCCGCCATCGCCAACAACTGCAATTTGGCCGCGCGCTCGATCAACTGCGCGATCACACAGGCCTCCTCGATGCTCGCCCCGGTGGACAACTGACCGTGGTGCGAAAGCAGGATCGCGCGCTTGTCACCCAGTGCCGTGGTGATGATTTCCCCTTCTTCATTGCCCACCGGCACACCTGGCCAAGCCTCCAGGAAGGCGCAGTCTTCGTACAGCGGACAGAGATCCATATGGGACACCTGCAGCGGCACTTCCAGCATCGACAGCGCGGCGATGTGGGTGGGGTGGGTGTGGATGATGCAGTTCACATCCGGCCGCCCACGGTATACCCAACTGTGAAAACGGTTGGCCGGGTTGGGGATGCCGTGGCCTTCCAGTACTTCAAGGTCCTCGTTCACCAGCAACAGGTTGCTGGCGGTGATCTCATCAAAACCCAGGCCCAATTGCTGAGTGTAATAGGTGCCCTGTTCCGGTCCGCGCGCGGTGATCTGCCCGGCCAGGCCGGAGTCGTGGCCGTTCTCGAACAGGATGCGACACGTGAGCGCCAGCTTTTGCCGGACGGTCCACGTATTATCCGCCAGAGTGTTTTGCATCTGGACCAGTGCTTGCTTGACCAGTTGGTCTTTTGGGAGTGCTAATGTCTTGGCCATATCGGGTGCCCTCGGTGGCTGCAAATGACACTAACGATGCTATATGACACTTTGTGTCATTGGCAAGCACAGCTCATCGCTTACTGCATGGATTAATCGCGGCACATGTCTATCCGTTTGAAATTATTGAGAAAAAAACTTGGTGTGACGTTGGATGTCCTGGCCGAAAAGTCCGGGATGACCAAGAGTTACCTGTCCAAGGTCGAGCGCGGGCTCAACACGCCGTCGATTGCCGCCGCGCTGAAACTGGCCAAGGCGTTGAACGTGAAGGTCGAAGAGCTATTCAGCGAAGACAGCGTCAGCCTCGACAGCTACAGCCTGGTGCGCAGCCATGAGCGCCCGGACACGTCACCGGGTTACGCGGTGCTGGCCCATCAGGTCAGCGAACGCAGCCTGCTGCCGTTCATCATCTACCCGCCGGCGGAGTTCACCGACAAGACCTTCAAGGAGCATGTGGGGGAAGAGTTTCTGTTTGTGCATGAAGGCCAGGTGGAAGTGGATTTCATGAACGAACGGGTGATCCTGGAACGCGGCGATGCACTGCACTTCAATGCGCAGAAGCCCCATCGATTGCGCTCGGTGGGGCCGGTGCAGGCACAGCTATTGGTGGTGGTGCACAGCAGCGAAGCGTGATCAGCGTTCGACAGGGACGGACAGGGCAGGATGACCCAATGGATGCGTGCGCGCCGCAAAGAACTTCAGTTCCACGCCCGCCCCGTCGAACAACTCCGAATACCGTCGCTTCTGCTGACGGATAAACCCCTCACTGCGTCCCGACACCGAGATCGCCAGCGTCGTCACGTTGGCCTGGCGAATCGCATCCACCAAGTGTTTATCCTGCGCTCCCAAGTCATGGCCAAAGATGCACAACGCACCTTCGTGGCTGAGCAACTGCTCATAGCAGAACGACAGGTAATCCGAACTGCGGATGGTCTTGAGCTTTTCCTCAACCTTGCCCTCGCTGACAAACAGCGGCACATCATCGAGGGTCTTGATCGTGTTGTTGATCGCAAAGCTGCTGAGCAAGGTGCTATCAGTGGTCGGCAATTTGCGCGCGGTACCATCCAGGTTGCGCACCAGGTGCAGGCCGCCGTGCAGGTAGAGGATGCGTGGTGCGTCGGTGCGGGTATTGCGCAGGTCGAAGCTGGTGTCTGCGCTGCGGAACAGGTCATCGATGCCCGGTGTATGCAGGATCGCCCAATAGTTGAGCAGGTCGTAGTTGCTGGTGAACACCGTCGAGTATTGCTTCAGCTCAGCGTTGATCGTCGCCAGCGTCGACGGCTGCACCAGGCGCCACGGGATGTGCACGGCATGGATGGTATTGATCAAGGCTTCCTTGATCGCGTAATAACGATTGCGCGGCGCCGCCGAGCTGACCGCCAGGGCCTTGTTGACCCGGCTTGTGGTCTTCAACGCGCCCAGGGCTTGCTCGAAACTGCGGGTTTGCAGGGCGTCGAACACGCTGAGCTCGGATTGGCTGAGGGGTTTTTCCTCAACGGTGCGGGCGTTTTCGAACAGCGAGTCGTAGGCGAAGTCTTCCCAAATGGCACGGCTCGCGCCATTGCCGATCAGAATCCCGCTGAAGTCCGTGCTGCTGCGCAGTGCGCTCCAGTCTTCAAGGTGGGCGTCAATATCCTGGAAATCCTTCATTGCGGCGGGTCTACTCGAAATCGGCTGGGCGGAGACTTTATCACGGCTCGGCGTTGATCCTGATCAAGATGCGGCGGGTGGCGCAGGTTGATGCTGTAGGCATAAAGCCTCTGAGGATTGACCATGAGCAGCACCTTCTTCATCCCCGCCGTCAACATCATGGGCATCGACTGCCTCGACGAAGCCATGACCGCCATTCGCAACTACGGCTTTCGCAAGGCGCTGATCGTCACCGACGCCGGCCTGGCCAAGGCCGGCGTGGCGAGCATGATCGCCGAGAAACTGGCGATGCAGGACATCGACTCGGTGATCTACGAAGGCGCCAAGCCCAACCCGACTGTGGAAAACGTCGAGAAAGGCCTGGCGCTGTTGCAGGAAAGTGCCTGCGATTTCGTGGTGTCCCTGGGCGGCGGATCGCCCCATGACTGCGCCAAGGGCATCGCCCTGTGCGCCACCAACGGCGGCAAAATCGGCGACTACGAAGGCGTCGACCAGTCCGCCAAACCGCAACTGCCGCTGGTGGCTATCAACACCACCGCCGGCACCGCCAGCGAGATGACCCGTTTCTGCATCATCACCGACGAAACCCGCCATGTAAAAATGGCCATCGTCGACCGCAACGTCACGCCGCTGCTGTCGGTCAACGACCCGGCGCTGATGGTCGGCATGCCCAGGGGCCTCACTGCCGCCACCGGCATGGACGCGCTCACCCACGCCATCGAAGCCTACGTGTCCACCGCCGCCAACCCGATCACCGACGCCTGTGCCATCAAGGCCATCGAACTGATCAGCGCCAACCTGCGCCTGGCGGTGCGCGATGGCAGCGACATGGCCGCGCGGGAGAACATGGCCTATGCACAATTCCTCGCCGGCATGGCCTTCAACAATGCATCCCTGGGTTTTGTGCACGCCATGGCGCACCAACTGGGTGGTTTCTACGACCTGCCCCACGGCGTCTGCAACGCGGTGTTGCTGCCCCATGTGCAAAGCTTCAACGCCAGCGTCAGCGCCAAACGCCTGAGCGACGTAGGCCGTGCGTTGGGGGCCGACGTCAAGGGCGTCACCGATGAGGAGGGCGCGCAGGCCGCCATCGCCGCGATTCGCAGCCTGGCCCATGATGTCGAGATCCCGGCCGGACTGCGCGAGCTGGGCGCCAAGTTGCAGGACATTCCCTTGCTCGCGACCAACGCGCTGAAGGATGCCTGTGGGCTGACCAACCCACGGCGGGCGGATCAGCGTCAGATCGAGGAGATCTTTCGCAACGCATTCTGATCCGCGTGGCAGCGGGCGACGCACACGCATGCGGCGCCCGCCAACACCAGGCATAAAACCGCCAACGGCCACGCCTGCTGACTCACCAGCAGGCTCGCCACACCGCCGATCAACGCGGCCATCAGTTGATGCATGAAGCCGCTCAAGGCCATGGCATAGGACCCGCTCACCGGCGCTTCATCATTGGCCACGGACAAGCTGATCGGGTAACTCATCGATTGCCCGAACACCGCCAGGCAGTACGGCAACCACAGCAAGATGGCGAGCCCGCTGGCGAACAGACTGCCGAGCAGCATCACCGCCGTTCCCAGCAATACCAGGGTGACGCCCCAGCCCATCATCCTCAGCCGACCCGTGCGAGCAACGAAGCGATTGACCATCAACGCCCCCGCGAGATACGCCGCGCTGATCGGCCAGCCCAGCCAACCATAGTGCGCCGCGCTCCACTCGAAACGGCCCTGCAGGATCAGCGGCGCGCAGGTATTGAACGCGATGATCACCCCATAACCCAGGCCGCCGGCCAAGGCGGCGTGCAGAAACGGCGGGTGTCGCACGATTGCGGCGTAGATGCGCCAGGCGCGGACCTGCGAGTCGACGTTCACCCGCGTCGGGAAGGTTACGCGGTGCAACACCAGCATCAACCCAACCGCGCCAATCGCCAACCCATAGAAGATCGCCTCCCAGCCGAACGCCACCTGCAACAATGAACCGGCGAATTGCCCGATACCCAAGGCCACCACGAAGGTCATGCCCAGCCACGACAAACCCTTGGCCAACAGCGCACCCTTGAAACTGTCGCGCACCAACACCCGCGCCATCACCGAAACACCGCCAGCGCCCAAGCCTTGAACCAGCCGCAATGACAGGAAGGTTTCAACGTTGAACGCCAAGGGGATTGCTGCACTGGCCAGCGCATACACGGCGAGCGCCGCCAGCAGCACGGGCTTGCGCCCAAAACGCTCACCCAGGCTGCCCCATAGCAACATCGGTAAAGCCATGCCGACCAAGTAAATCGCCAGGGCCAGGGCAACATGGTCTTCGGCGGCGGGGAGGGCGTGGGCAATGGCCGGGACGGCGGGCAGGTAACTGCTGATGCCGACCTGGGCGAGGAAGGCGGCGCTGCAGGCCAGGGCAAGGGTGGTGGTATTGTTCAAGGGCCGACTTTTCCTTTTTCAGCGGTAAGCTACAAGCTGATAGTGTGTTTGTCTCTAACGTGCGGCTAAACGTTTGTAACCAAGGAACCAACCCATGAGAGTTCTGTTATTCGGCGCCACAGGCATGGTCGGCCAGGGCGTGCTGCGTGAGTGCCTGTTGGCCGCCGACGTGCAGGAAGTCGTTGCTGTCGGCCGCACGGCCCTGACCCAGGAACACGGCAAGCTGCATCAGGTGTTGCACAGCGACATGCTGGATTTCCAGCCGCTGGAAAACCTGTTGCAAGGCTTTGATGCGTGTTTCTTCTGCCTCGGCGTATCGTCGGCGGGGATGAATGAAGTCAAGTACACCCACCTCACCTATGACCTCACACTGGTCGCCGCCAGCACCCTGGCGCGGCTCAATCCGCAGATGACGTTTATCTATGTGTCCGGCGCCGGTACCGACAGCTCCGAAGCGGGCAAGTCGATGTGGGCGCGGGTCAAGGGCAAGACCGAGAACGCGTTGCTGCGCCTGCCGTTCAAGGCGGTGTACCTGTTCCGTCCGGGCGTCATCCAACCCTTGCATGGCGTGCGTTCGAAGACGCCGCTTTACCAATCCTTCTACTCGGTGCTTGGCCCCCTGTTGTCGTTTGTGCGGCGGCTGAAACCGGGTTGGGTGGTGAGCACCGAGACAGTGGGCCGGGCGATGTTGCAGGCGGCCAGCCAAGGCGCGCCGCAGGCGGTAGTGGAGCAGGCCGAGATCAATCGGCTGGCCAGCGAGCGTCGCTGATGCTGCACAGGAGCCTGGTGCGGCGGCTGGACCTGATCACGCTGCAGCTGTTCGTCGCGGTGTTTGAGGAAGGCACGCTGACCCGCGCCGCCAACCGCGAAGCCATTGCCGTGTCGGCCGCCAGCAAGCGCTTGATGGAGTTGGAGCAGGTGCTGGGCGTCAGCCTGTTCGTGCGGCGGGCCAAGGGCATGGACCTGACGGCCGCTGGTGAAACCCTGTTGCACCATGCACGACAGATGCTGTTCAACGTCGAGAAGATGGGCCTGGAGTTGGGCGAGCACAGCCACGGCGTGCGCGGTTATGTGCGGATGCTGGCCAACCTGTCGGCGATCATTCAGTTTCTTCCGGAAGACTTGCGGGATTTTTCCGAGCTGCACCCGGAAGTGAAAACCGACCTGGAAGAGCGCCCCAGCAATGGCGTGGTGCAGGGTGTATTGGATGGCGTGGCGGACCTGGGCATCTGCTCCAGTGACACCGACACCAAAGGCCTGCCCAGCGTGACCTATCGCCACGACAAACTGGTGGTGCTGATGCCGGCGGATCACCCGTTGGCGGCGCGCAAAACCCTGGCGTTTGTCGATACCCTGGACAGTGATTACGTGGGCCTGCACGCCGCCAGCTCCATCAACATGCGCACCCACGCCGCCGCGCGCGAGGCGGGCAGGATGCTGCGCCTGCGCATTCATGTGCCGGGGTTCGATGCGATGTGCCGGATGGTCCAGGCGAACATGGGCATCGGCATCCTGCCGCAGAAAGCCTATGAGCTGTTTGGTCGTGCATTGGGTTTGCATGCCGTGCCGCTGACGGATGACTGGTCGGATCGCAGCCTGATCCTGGTGGTACGCGATGAGGCGCAGTTGTCACCGGTCAGCCGGTTGTTGTTCGAATATCTGCGCACCGAGCACAATTTGTAGTGAGCGGGGCAAGCCCGCTCACTACAGTGTTCGCGTTTAGCGAACGCTCCTTGCCAACTGACGGTTGGATTTCTCCTGCACCTGGCCTCTAGTCTTGGCATCACATTCCAAGAATAAGAGGTACACCCCATGACGGCTCCCCTGAGCGGTATCAAGGTGATCGAGATCGGCACCCTCATTGCCGCGCCGTTCGCCGCCCGGCTCATGGCCGAGTTTGGCGCCGAGGTGATCAAGATCGAAGCCATGGGCCAGGGCGACCCGCTTCGCAAATGGCGAAAGCTGCATGAAGGCACGTCGCTGTGGTGGTACCTGCAATCGCGCAACAAGAAGTCGCTGGCGCTGGACCTCAAGTCGCCGGAAGGCCTGGACCTGATCAAGCAACTGCTCGTCGACGCCGATGTGTTGATCGAAAACCTGCGGCCCGGTGGCCTGGAGAAACTCGGCCTCGGTTGGGATGTGCTGCATGCCCTCAACCCCAAGCTGACGCTGGTGCGTATCTCCGGCTACGGCCAGACCGGCCCTTACCGCGACCGTCCGGGTTTCGGAGCCATCGGCGAGGCCATGGGCGGTATCCGCTACACCACCGGCAACCCGGATTCGCCGCCGGCGCGAGTGGGCGTGAGCCTGGGTGATTCCCTGGCGTCGTTGCACGGCGTGATCGGCGCGCTGATGTCGCTGCTGCGGGTCAAGACGGGGCAGGGCGATGGGCAGATTGTGGATGTGTCGCTGGCCGAAAGTGTGTTCAACCTGATGGAAAGCCTGGTGCCGGAATACGACATGCTTGGCCATGTGCGCGAACGCAGCGGCGGCGCCTTGCCGGGCATTGCGCCGTCCAACACCTACCTGACGGCCGACGGTGCCTATGTGGTGATCGCCGGCAACAGCGACCCGATCTACAAGCGCCTGATGCACACCATCGGCCGTGCCGACCTGGCCGAAGCACCCGAATTCGCCCACAACGATGGCCGCGCCGCCAAGAGTGGATTGCTCGACGCCGCGATCACCCACTGGACCAGCAGCCTGCCCATCGAGGCGGTGCTGAGTGCCCTGGAAGCCGCTGAAGTACCCGCCGGGCGTATCTACTCCGTGGCCGATATCGTCAGCGACCCACACTACCAGGCGCGTGACATGTTGCTCACTGCCCAGCTGCCCGGCGGTGTGTCGGTGAAGATGCCGGGCATCGTGCCCAAACTCTCGCAAACCCCTGGCGGCGTGAACTGGCAGGGCCCGACGTTGGGCCAGCACACCGACGACATCCTCGGCAGCCTGGGCCTCACCGGCGCCGATATCCAACGCCTGAAAACCTCGGGAGTGGTGCAATGATCACTGATTATTCCGACGCACTGATCGTGCAGGAAGTGTCGCCGCGCGACGGCCTGCAGATCGAGCCGACCTGGGTCGAGACGGCCGACAAGATCGCCCTGGTCGACCAGCTGTCCCTCGCCGGTTTTTCGCGGATCGAAGCCGGTTCGTTCGTCTCGCCCAAGGCCATTCCGGCGTTGCGTGATGGCGAGCAAGTGTTCCAGGGCATCGAGCGCAGGCCGGGTGTGATCTACGTAGCGTTGATCCCCAACCTCAAGGGCGCACAGCGTGCCATCGCGTCCCGCGCCGATGAACTGAACCTGGTGATGTCTGCCAGCCAGACCCACAACCTGGCCAATATGCGCATGCGTTGCGAGGCGTCTTTGGCGGCGTTTGATGACATCGTCAGTTTTGCCCGCGATTACCCGGTAAGGCTCAACGGCAGCATCGCCACCACCTTCGGTTGCCCGTTCGAAGGCAAGATTGATGAAGACCGCGTGTTGCAGATTGTCGAGGCGTATCAAGCGCTGGGCATCCAGGGTATCAGCCTGGCGGACACCACTGGCATGGCCAACCCGCGTCAGGTGGCACGCCTGGTCAAACGCGTGCTGGAGCGTGTGTCCGCCAGCGATTTGACCTTGCACTTCCACAACACTCGCGGCCTGGGGTTGTGCAATGTGCTGGCCGCCTATGAAGCCGGCGCCCGGCGTTTTGACGCAGCGCTGGGGGGCTTGGGCGGTTGCCCGTTTGCGCCGGGGGCGTCGGGCAATATCTGTACCGAAGACCTGGTGAACCTGTGTGATGAAGTCGGGATTCATACGGGTATCGACCTGCCGCACTTACTGCACATGTCTCGCCGCTTGCCGGCCTTGTTGGGACACGAACTGCCTGGCCAGGTGGCCAAGGCCGGACGCAACTGCGATCTGCATCCACCGCCTGCCTACATCGCCACGCTGTAACACCGCACCAGACAACAAAAACAATCGGGCGCCTGTGAGCAGCCCGCTGGAGAGAAACCATGAGCACTAATACGTTGGAGGCCGGCGCGCGCCCGGCCGCTGAAATCGATGCCGAAAAAGCCCTGGTCAGCAAGGTCGCCTGGCGCCTGATGCCGCTGATCATGGTGTGCTACCTGTTCGCGTTTTTTGACCGGATCAACATCAGCTTTGCCAAGTTCCAACTGCAAGCGGACCTGAGCCTGAGCGACACCGCCTATGGCCTCGGTGCCGGGCTGTTTGTGGTGGGTTATGTGATCTTCGAAGTGCCGAGCAACATGATGCTGTACAAGGTCGGCGCGCGGCGCTGGATTGCGCGGATCATGATGTCGTGGGGGCTGGCGACGGCGGCCATGGTGTTTGTTACCGCCGAGTGGCAGTTCTACGGCCTGCGCTTCATCATCGGCGCGATGGAGGCGGGTTTTGCCCCAGGTGTACTGTATTACCTGACCTTATGGTTCCCGCAGCATTTCCGTGGGCGCATCACCTCGATGCTGTTCCTGGCCTCGGCCTTTGCGGGCCTGGTGGGCGCACCGTTTTCCGGCCTGGTGCTGGAACACCTCGACGGTGTCTTCCAGATGCGCGGCTGGCACTGGTTGTTCCTGCTCGGCGGCTTGCCGTGCATCGGCCTGGGCTTCCTGGTGCTGACCTTGCTCAAGGACCGCATCGAAGACGCCCATTGGCTGACGGCGGCGGAGAAGACCTTGCTGTCGAGCCGCATCGCCAAGCATGAGCCGAACCAGCACGGGGGCTCGCTGCTGTCGGCGATCCGTATTCCTGGGTTCCTGATGCTCGGCTTCATCTACTTCCTGATCCAGGTGGCGTCCTACGGCCTCAACTTCTGGGCGCCGCAGTTGATCCGCAGCGCCGGCACCCAGAGCCCGGTGATGATCGGCCTGCTCACGGCGATTCCTTATGTGTGTGGCGCCATCAGCATGGTGGTGATCGGGCGGCTGTCGGATGCCACGGGCGAGCGTCGCAAGTTTGTCTGTGGCCTGGTGGTGCTCGGGGCGGTGGGCTTCTTCAGTGCCGGTATTTTTGCCGATCACACCACCTTCCTGATCATCGCTCTGGGTATGTTGGGCGCGGGCATCATCGCGTCGATCCCGACCTTCTGGACCCTGCCACCCAAGTTGCTGGCCGGAGCTGGCGCCGGCGCGGCGGGTGGTATTGCGGTGATCAATACCCTCGGCCAGTTTGGTGGCATTGTCAGCCCGGTGATGGTCGGGCGGATCAAGGACCTCACCGGCAGCACTACGCCGGCGCTGTATGTGATTGGTGTGTGCGCGCTGTTGGCGGCGGCGTTGCTGTTGTGGGGCCTGCCGCAAAAACTGCGCACCCTCGATAAAGGCTGATCAGCCAGCGGTTGCCAACGCACGGGCCGGTGTGGCGCTGAACTGAATCAACACCACGCCGCCGATCAACAACAACGCCCCCAGCACGCGGGGCGTTGTCAGTTGGCGTTCCACCAGGCCGAACAGGCCGAAGTGATCCAGCACCAGCGACGCCAGAATCTGCCCGGCCATGGCCAGCGCGATAAATCCCGAGGCGCCGAGCTTGGGCAACAGCATCAACGCCAGGGAAATAAAACACACGCCAAACGCGCCACCGGCCCACATCCATAGCGGCGCCTTGCTGATAAACGCCAGGCTCGGCAGCGGCAGGCGCAGCGCCAGAATCACCGGCAGTAACACGATGATACTCACCAGCAACGACGCCAGCGTGGCCCACAGCGGATGGCCGAGGCCGCGTCCGAGGTTGGCGTTGATCGCACTTTGAAACGGCACCACCGCGCCGGCGATGACCGCCAGCGCCAATAAACCCACCCAATGCAGCGTAGTCATGTCGAATCTCCCAGAGGTTTTGCTGGACTCTAGGCTATTCGTCACGCAAATTTAAATTCCAAGTTCTTATGCCGAGCATGCAGCTGATGAATGATCTGCGCCGCATCGACCTCAACCTGCTGGTGATCCTCGACGCCTTGCTCAGCGAGCAACACGTCACCCGTGCGGCTGAGCGTTTGCACCTGAGCCAGCCGGCAGTCAGCCACGCGCTGGCGCGTTTGCGTGACCTGCTCGGTGATGCGCTGCTGGTGCGCCAAGGCGGCAGCCTGGTGCCAACTGCCCGCGCGCTGGAGTTGGCCGCGCCACTGGCCGAGGCCCTGGCCCAGGTGCAGGCCTTGCTGGCGCCGAATCGCTTTGACCCGGCGTCGGCCAAGCGCAGGTTTCGCGTGGCGATGTCTGACTACAGCGCGGCGATTTTCCTACCCGACCTGGTGCGAGTGCTGCGCCGCGAAGCGCCGGGTATCGACCTGCAAATCATCCAGGCCAGCCGTGAGGGCATGGTGGACGGGGTGCTCAATGGCGATATCGACCTGGCGGCGGGCGTGTTCCCCGACATGCCCGCCGAACTGCGGACTACGCCATTGTTCGAAGAGCACTACACCTGTCTAGTGGACCGCGACAGCCTTGCGGCAAGCGGCACACTGGATCTGCCCACCTACCTGTCACGTCCCCACGTATTGCTGGAAATGCGCGGCAGCGGCACGCCGGAAATCGAGCGGGCGCTGACAGCGATTCGGGAGCGTCGGCATGTGGCGATCAGCCTGCCGCACTGGGGCGTGGCGCCGCAGTTGATCCGCGGCACGGACTTGATCCTGACCGTGTCTTCCCGAGGCTTGCTGGAGATTGATCACGCGCATTTGCTGGCGGTACCACCGCCCTTTCATATTCCGTCGTTTGCGTTCGAGCTGGCGTGGCATGCACGGCGGGGTGGGGATTCGGGGTTGCAATGGTTGATTGGGCGGGTGCAGGGGGTGTTACAAATCTGAGCCTTCATCACCAGGATGCGGGTGGCTGGCGCCGGGTATGGAAGATCCGCATCACTTGCAATCGGCCCTCTCGGATGCGATACGGGACAATGTAGGGCCATCTAGGCACGACCCATTCGCGAGTCCCTGGCACGCGTCCCTCTTTTCCCATCGCTGGAAATTCAGCAATCTGTTGGAGCCCAGTCAAGATTGCCTGGACAAATTCGTGGGCCGCTTTTGGATTTTCTTCAGCAATATAAGCGGCTTCATCGTCAAGGTTCCTGAGGGCTGCCCTCAGCCACTCAACCTGCATTAGTGCGCCATTTGTCAGCGACAGCTTCTACCTCGGCAGCGGTAGCGAAATCGCCCGCATCCGCTTCTTTCAGCGCTTTTTGAATTTCCTCAATTTGCCAGGCTTCGCGCGTGAGGTATTCGCGTAATGCGTCAACCGCCAGAAAGGATTTGCTGCGCCCGGTGGCCTTGGCGAGACTGGCAAGCGTATCGGCGATATCTTCCGGTATACGTAGGGACATGACAGACATGACGACCTCGTTGTAGTGACATGTAGTGCAACATACTACATTGTCACCGTGCCCCTGGTTTCCCCCGTTCGTCAGGGGGCGTTCTGATTGTAAAAGGAGTATCCATGCTCTCAGGCTTCAACCACCTGACCCTGGCCGTCACCGACTTGCCGCGCAGCATCCGCTTCTACCATGAGCTGCTGCAACTTCACCTGGACGCCACTTGGGACTCCGGCGCCTATCTCTCACTGCCGGGGCTCTGGTTATGTTTATCGCTTGATCCACGGCGTGACTCGAAGCCGGCGACCGATTACACCCATTACGCGTTTACCGTGGCTGCGGCTGATTTCACCCGGTGCGTAGAGCGCCTGCGAGCGGCGCAGGCAGAAGAATGGCGCGACAACCGCAGTGAAGGTGCCTCGTTCTATTTTCTCGACCCCGATGGTCACAAGCTCGAAGCCCACGTCGGTGACCTGGCCTCACGGCTGCAAGCCTGTCGCGCCAAGCCCTATGCCGGAATGAAGTTTTACCCGTAGCACGGGAACGTGCAGAATCTGTTTACCTCTTAACCCTCCGTTTGAGTCGCGCCCATGACCCCATCCTTGCTGCTCGCCGTACTCGCTTCAGGTTTCATCTACGGTATTACCCCGGGGCCTGGGGTGTTGGCCGTGTTTGGTATCGGTGCCGCCCGTGGTCGTCGGGCCGGTGCGGGTTTCTTGTGCGGGCATCTGCTTGGGGATGTGGTGTGGTGCTCCACGGCGCTGATCGCCATCGTCGGCGCGCGGGAAGTGGGCAGCAGTGCGTTTGATGTGCTCGGCGTGCTCAGCGGCCTGTACCTGTTCTGGCTCGGCTGGCGCGCGATCCGTACCCAGCGTCGCAGCAGTGATGCGCCTCAGGGCGCGGCGCGGCATCCGTTCTGGCACGGCATCCTGTTCGGCCTGACCAACCCCAAGGCGTACCCGGTGGCGGTGGCGACGTTTACGGCGTTGTTGTCCAGCCGTGCCGAATTGCTGACCTGGTCGATGCTGCCGTCGCTGATCTTCCTGAGCTTCGTCGGCGGCCTGCTGGCCTACGCGATCCTGATCGGCGTGGTCGGCGCGCAGAGGGTGCGTACGGTGTATCAACGCCATGAAATCCTGATCACCAAGCTCTGTGGTGTGATGTTTATCGGCTTCGCCATCAATGCCCTGGCGCACGCGTTGCCGGGCCTGTTTGGCAGCAAACCCGCTTGATTTGACGATGACCGTTCGTCGCACTGGCGAGTTTTTTCTAAACCTTTGCCGCCCTGAAAATTCGAATTGAGGGCGGGGTGTGTTCCCCCGCCCTTATTTTCAGCCTGGAGGAACCCATCATGAGCCGCATGGCTATCCGGTTACGCACCGCCAGTTTCGCGATGCTGCTGGGCCTCGGCGCCAGCAATGCTTTCGCCCAGTCGCCTGCTGAATTCATCGAGCAGGCTTCGGCCAAGGGTATGGCCGATATCGAAACCAGTCGCATGGCCCACGCCAAGACCTCGTCCCAGGAGATCAAGGACTACACCATCGAGGTGATCAACGAGCGCACCCTGGCCAACCAGCACCTGGCGGCCATTGCCAAGAAGCTCGACCTGCCGGTGGCGCCGCGCGAGAAGATCGTCGACAAAGCCGAAACCCTGATGCCCGAACTCAAGGACGGCGACTCGTTTGATGCGGCCTACACCGCGCAGCAAGTGAAGGAAAATGAAGACGCCATCGCGCTGTTCAAACAGGAAGGCGCGGCGTCGGATGTGCCGGAAATAAAAGCGCTGGTCGACGAGACGCTGCCCAAGCTGGAAGAGCGTTTGCAGAAGGCTCGGGCCTTGGCATCGACTTACGGTAAAGGTCATCAAGGCGACGGTTAAGTTCGTCATCTGAAATAAAAAAACGGCGGTTGGATCAGATCCAACCGCCGTTTTTTATGCCTGGTTCAAATCGGTTTTGGTCGGTGCCGCATCGTCGGCAGCATGACCGCAGCTGCTGTTCAGGCTCACCGTGCCGGTGTTGCCGATGCTGCGGTATTCCTGGCGCAGTTTTTCCAGTTCCTTGCGATCCAGGCCATCCAGGCTGAGTACGGCATTCTGTGCATCCTTGGACACGCGCAGCAGTTCATCGATCTTGATATGCAGGATGTCGTTGTCGCGGTTTTGCGTGTTCTGGATCAGGAACACCATCAGGAACGTGATGATGGTGGTCGAGGTGTTGATGATCAGTTGCCACGTATCGTTGTAGTGGAAATACGGCCCGCTCAGGCTCCACGCCAGGATCAACGCCACCGCCGCGTAGAACGTGCGCGGGCTGCCGGCCCAACGGGACAGGGATTGGGAGACTGCGGAGAATTTCATGACCGTTTTCCTTGGAAGGGGGTGATGAAATAATGGACCGCAGGGATTCTTTGAAATTTCTTTTTACATTTGCTGAGGGCCTTCAGAACGCCAATTCAGCCTGGCCTGTACCTTCCAGCGCAAGCAAATACTGCTTGGCCTCCAAGCCTCCCGCAAAGCCGGTCAACCCGCCTGACGCGCCAATGACCCGATGACACGGCGCAATGATCGAGATGGGGTTACGCCCATTGGCGGCGCCCACTGCGCGTACGGCTTTCGGGTTGCCGATCTGCTGGGCGATCTGGCTGTAGCTGCGGGTTTCGCCGAAGGGAATCGTTAGCAGCGCCTGCCAGACTTGTTTCTGGAAGTCAGTGCCGGCGAAATCCAGTTCCAGCTCGAAATGGTTGCGGGTGCCGGCGAAATACTCCTGCAACTGGCGTTGGGTTTCCACCAGCACCGGGCTTTCAGGCGCTTCGTACAATTCACCCAGGCGTACACGGTTGGCGCGCTCGGTTTCCCACAGGATGGCGCTGAGTTTGCCGTCGCGTGCCACCAGGGTAAGTTGGCCGACCGGGGAGGGCATGAGTTTGTATTCGTAGGTCATGAGCGGGCTCCTGAAGGTGGGTGTAGTGGGAGTCTAGAGTGGAGCGCTGATCGGCAAACTACGTTTCTTGCGATCAAATTCAGCGCCGCCAGTAGAGCCACTCCGAGAACGCCGGATAAGCGAACAACCACGCGATGTAACCGAGGGCCATCAACACCGAGGGCATCGATAGCAACACCGTTGAGAGGATATTGAGCAACGTGATCACCATCGCCGTCACCTTCAGCCCCGTACTGGCGTACCGAACCGCGAACCAGACGCCATAGCCTGAAGTCCCAAGGGCTAACAGCACACCCGTTCCACCCAGCCTCATCAACGAGATCATCAGCGGCAGGATCAGTACCAGGCCGATCACCTTGTAGGCGGGGCGTCTTGAATGGCTGGGTTTGAGTAGGAGCATCGTTACCTTTCCTGTTGCAGCACTTTAAAATCTACCCTCAAAAGGGTACTAACCACCAAAGCTTGGTAATCAACGCGATCGCATCCTTTCATAGTGAACGACAGATAGAGACGTACGAGGGCTCTTTTAGAACCTTTAAATACGCTATCTAGGCTGTATCACTCCATTTATGACATTCATAAAGGCTTGGATCAATAAGTTGTGTTCTTGTTTTCGGGTAAGAACTAACAGTTGCGCACACGCATCCACTTCCGCCAGCGGCCGGTACGTCACGCCTTTATTCATCAAGCTCTGCGTACATGCCGGCACCAACGCCACACCTTGTCCGGCGGCCACCAGCGCAATGATCGACGTGATCTGCCGGCCGGTCGGGCCTGGGCGCAAAGGCTGGCCGTGATGCCGATAAAGCTGCTCGATGGACTGGTTGAGCCCCGATCCATAGTCCGCCGGAAACAGGATCAACGGGTAGGCACTGAGCTGCGCCAGGTTGACGCTTGCCTGGCGAGCCAACGGGCTCTCACTGGACACGGCGGCCACCAGCCTTTCTTCGCCCAGGGACAGCGCTTGCACCGCTTCGCCTTGCGGTAACAGGCGACTCAAGCCGATATCCAGCCGCCCATCTGCCACCTGCGCACCCAGGCTGCCGGAGGCGCATTCCACCAGGGTCAATTGCACATCGGGAAAACGCAGGGCAAACGCCTGGATCGCCTGGCTGAACAGGTCCGACAGCGCGATCGAACTCACGTACCCCAGCGTCAGTTGCCCCGCAGTGCCCGCCGCCAGTTTGCCGGCGATCACTTGCGCCAACTCAACCTGCTCCAGCACACCACGGGCGTAGGGCAGGAACGAGCGGCCTTGCGCGGTGAGGCTGACCGTGCGGCTGGTGCGATCAAACAACTTGAAGCCCAACTCGGTCTCCAGCGCCGAGATCTGGCGTGTCAGCGGCGGCTGCGCCAAGTGCAGGCGAATGGCCGCGCGGCCGAAGTGCAATTCCTCGGCGACCGTCAGAAAGTAACGCAGCTTGCGTAGGTCGAGCATCCTGATCCTTGGGTATCGATCGGTCCGAAATCGGTATTGGTTCTAGACCTGCCGGCCATTCTATAAAGACCTCACAAAATAAAACGAGAGGTTTCATGAAACCGCGCCTGCATTGTGCCCGTCTTGCCCTGTTCCTGTGTGGCTGCGCGGCGTTTCTCAACCTGTATGCCACCCAGAGCATTCTCCAGACGTTCGCCGCGCAGTTTCACATCAGCGCCAAGGCGGCGGGGTGGAGTATCACCGTGACGACCTTGGCGGTGGCGATCACTGCGCCTTTCGTCAGCCGGCTGACCGGGCGCTTTGAGCAACGCACGGTGATCAGCGCTGCGGCGTTGTTGCTGGCGGTGCCAGCGTTGATGACAGCCTATGCCGACAGCTTTGCCGAGGTGCTGGTGTGGCGCTTTGTGGAGGGCATGCTGATTCCGGTGGTGTTCGCCACCAGCGTGGCTTATATCGGCGACCGCTGGCGTGGCGGCACGGTCACGGAGGTCACCAGCCTTTACGTGGCCGGGACGGTGTTGGGCGGGTTTGCCGGGCGCTTCGTCACGGGCGTGATGACAGAGTACGTGGGCTGGCGCGAAGCGTTTGAGATGTTGGCGGTGTTAAGCCTGATGGTGGGTGGGTTTATCCAGTTCCTGTTGCCGGTCAGCCGTGCGCGCTCCGTGAGGGTTGAAACTGCGTTTTCGGCGGTTTTTCGCAAGCCTTTATTGGCCGCTTACGCGGTAGGTTTTTGCGTGCTGTTTTCCCAGGTGGCGGCGTTTACCTACGCAGGTTTGTATCTCGGATTACCGCCGTTCAGCCTGGGGCCTGCGGCGTTGGGCACGCTGTACATGGTGTTCCTGCTGGCGCTGATCGTAATTCCCATCGCCGGCCGCCTCAGCAAGGCCCGGCCACATGCTGAACTGCTGAGCGTGGCTGCGGTGCTGGGTATTACCGGCTCCGCGCTGACGCTGTTGCCCTCTTTGTGGTGCATCGTTGCAGGCCTGGCCCTCAGCTCGACTGGCGTGTTCCTGGCCCAGGCGGCGGCCAACGCATTCACCACCGCGACCGCAGGTGACAACAAAGCAGGCGCCGTGGGCGTGTACCTCACCTGTTACTACCTGGGCGGCAGTTGCGGTGCGATTGTCCCGGCGTTGATCTGGGAGCGTTGGGGCTGGGCCGGGTGTGTGGTGCTGATTATTGCCTTCCAGGTGTTGACCTTGTTGATCGCGCTCACTGGCTGGAAGCCCGTTAAACCTCAACTGATCGCGACGCCATGAACGACACCTCAAACCGCCGCCGTACCTTGATCGCCGGCTGCAGCGCCCATGCCGTGCATGATGGCCTTACCGATGTCATCTACGTGCTACTCCCAATCTGGCAGGCGCAGTTTGCGCTGTCCTACGCCCAGATCGGACTGTTACGCGGTGCCTATTCCGGGATGATGGCAGTGTTCCAACTCATGGCCAGCCGCGCCGCGAAACGCTGGGGCCGGGTATTGATGCTGGTGGGCGGCACAGCACTTGCCGGTGCGGCTTATCTAATGGTGGGCCAAGCCACTGGATGGGTGATGTTGCTGCTGGCACTTCTGTTAGGTGGATTGGGCGCCAGCACCCAACACCCGCTGGCCTCTTCGATGATCAGCGATGCCTACGAGGGCGGTGGCGGAATCAAGCAGGCGCTGTCCCAGTACAACTTTTCCGGCGACATCGGCAAAACGCTGATTCCGGGCTTGATTGGGTTGCTGCTCACCGTCATCAGCTGGCGTGCCAGCGCGACGTTGCTGGGGTTGCTCGGCTTGGCAGCGGCGGGGTTGCTGTGGTGGTTGGTTCCTGCAAAAGCATCCGAATCCATCTCAACAAAACACACCAAATCCTTCAGCGGAAGTGGCTCCGTCACCGGCCTGCGCGCCTTGATTCTCACAGGCACCCTCGACAGCGCCGTACGCATGGGCTTTCTCACCTTCCTGCCCTTTCTGCTGCAAGCCAAAGGCGCGGGCACTGCCGGTATTGGCCTGGCCCTGACGCTGTTGTTTATCGGGGGCGCATTCGGCAAATTGCTCTGCGGTTACCTGGGGGCGCGCATCGGCATGATGAAAACCGTGTGGCTAACGGAAACCAGCACCGTGTTGCTGATCGTTGCCGCCGTGTATGTGCCGCTGGCCGGGTTGATGGCGATGCTGCCGTTATTGGGCCTGGTGCTCAACGGTACGTCTTCGGTGCTGTACGGTGCCGTGCCGGACCTGGCGGGCGCGGGGAAGCGGGAGCAGGCGTTTGCGGTGTTCTACACCGGCACCATCGGGGGTGGTGCGCTGGCGCCGGTGGTGTTCGGCGGGGTGGGG
>NZ_JACARN010000120.1:0-33863 GCF_013386605.1 Pseudomonas sp. IPO3749
GAGCGGGCTTGCCCCGCGCTGGGTGGCGAAGCCGCCCTAAACTCAGGCTCCTCGGTCTAACAGAAGTATGGAGGCGTTGTTATCGGGGATGCTTCGCCTCCTGGCGCGGGCGGTGCGACGATTCGACAAGCCCGCTCACTATAATCAGAAGTAATACGGGAATTTCAGGCTAAACGTAAAGTCCGGCGCATCATCTGTCATCCCGATCGCCAGGTTCGGCACGATCGTCAGGTTATCCGACGCCGCAATCGTCATGCCCACGTTGAAGTAACCGGCGTTGGCATCGCTGGACACCACCGACTGCCAATCCCCGCCATTGGGCTTGAGCTTGCTTTTACGCTGGATCAGGTCGGACACCGAGAACGACATACTCATCTTCTCGTTGAGTGCAAAGGCAACACCGACGCCCAGTTGGAAGCTGTCACCCAGGCTGACCTTGCCGCCGACTTTCTGGTTGACGTCACTGCTGATGTCATCGAACGATTCTTCGAAGTTGTGGGTGTAGGAGAACGAGCCAAACAGCACGGCCGGATCGAAGGTCTTGACCAGCGAGATTCCCGGCGTGATCGACCAGACACCGTTACCGGTCGGCAGGTTTTCCGGCACATACAGGTTGTCGTTGGCGGTTGAGCGTACCAACTTGATGCCGAACGGTTCCTTACCGGTAGGCGCCTTGACACGCAGCGACACCACCGCATCCGGCAGGGTGGGGGTCTCATCCAGGAATTTGTACGCCACACCGAAGTTGACGTCGCCGATGGTCGGGTCGCGGCTGACCGACTCTTCCGAGGTGGCATTGGCATTGTTGCCCGCACCGCCGGACTGGTAAGTCGATTCGCGGTACACCACCGGCACGTTTACATCGAACTGCCAGCGGTTATCGAGGTTGTAGCGACCGGTCAGGTCCAGCGTCCAGTTGTCCGCCTTGATCCTGTCCAGGTTGATATTACCGAGGAAGATCGAGTCCAGTGCCAGGAAACCGTTGAGCGTGAGCTGGCGTGCATCGTAGCGCGCGTAGGTAATACCGGTTTCAAAGCTGAACTTGCCGTTGCCGAAGAAGCCGCTGGCTTCGTTGTAGAGGTTGCTCACGCTTTGCGCGGGCGCCGAATCGTCCTTGAGCGACTGCCCATAAGAACTGCCACCGCCACCCGCCCCGCCGGATGCGGCCGCAGCGCCCGTGCCTGCCACGGTCGCGCCGCCGCTGGCTTTCTGAAAGTCTGCCGGGGATTTGGCCAAGCGTTTGGGCGCGGGCGTCGCGGGTTGGTCCTCCACTTGGCGAACCCGTTGCTCCAATACCGCCAAGGCTTTTTGCTGCACTTCGTACCGCTGCTTGAGTTCCAGAAGCTCCTGTTTGAGGGTCTCGATATCGGCATCTGGCGCGGCATACAGAACGGATGCGGGCAAGAGCGTACTTAAACAGACCACCGCACGTAGCGATAACGATCGATGCATGAAATAAGCCGTCCTTTTCTAATGCGTAAGTGTCGAGGGTCAGCGTAGTTCAATAACCGAGAGTGCGTAGGCCTTTGAGTTGGTCCAGATTGCAATTCAATGCCGGGTTGTTCAGCCCGTTATTCATCACCACATTGAGTTGGGTCATGTTGGAGACGAAGTTTCTATCGCCGGTCAACACGGTGCCTTGCAGCACCTGGCCGCCGCCAATTTGCTGAAGACTATTGCCTTGGTTGTGGTTGCCCTGGATCGCCATCTGCAAGCCGCCATTGTTGGCCGACACACTCACGCGACCTGCTGCGCTGTCACCCGTGACGGTGCCGCCGGCGACCAGCACCTGGCCGGATTGCACGACATTGGATGGGGCGAAGCCGTTCTCGGTGACGTTGATCCCGACATTGTTGTACGCGCTGTTGCCGTCGCCGGCTGCGCGCACGCTTTGGGTCACACCTGTGCCTGTGCCCAGGCCGGCGCCTCCGCTGACGTTACCGGTGCCCGCGTTCGGATTGGTGCCCGTACCGGTAGAGCCCGTGGTCTGTACGTAGAATTGTGGCGTGATGGTGGAGGAATCGACTTGCATGCTGGCCTTGCCAGTTATGGTGTCGCCCACGGCATTGGTCCAGGTGCTGCTCATGACAATACCGAAGCTGACAATCCGCCCTGGCATCACATAACGACCGCGCAGCTCGGCCATTTCCGAGTCCTTGAGTTCGATCGGTTTGAACCCCGACGAAGCATAAGCGGGCATTGAGGCTGCCAGACACAAGACCGTCAGCCAACGGGAAGTGTTCATCTTCTGCTCCTGGAGCGTCCTGCTCCTTATTGCGCTTCTTAGAAGAAGTCGCTCTGGATGAAACCGAAGTCCATCAGCTCGGCATCGCCTACGGGCCTGAACTCATTCAACTGGTTCTTGGCGGTCAGTGGCGTGGGTGGGTCGAGCAAGGCGTTGGCCTTGTCGTAACCTTCACCCAGTACGGCGAAGACGATGCCATTCCAACCCTTGACGAAGTCGTCACGTGAGTAGCGTTTGTGGCCCAGCACCGGGTCGCCGATATACACCCAGTCCTTATCCGCACGCTGCAACACCACGAAGTGCTTGTAGCCCCGAATTTCCAGCAACACCACCACAGGGATTTTCACGGTCACCAGGGTATCTGGCCCGATTTTGTAGCCCCGGGCACGCATGCCGATGCTTTCGAGGTAGCGCTTCATGTCCAGCATGGAAAAGCCCTGGGTACGTACCAGTGCCTGGTCTGCATTGACCAGCATGCCTTTGATGACGTGGTCTTCGTCTACGTCCAGCCAATAGCCCTGGCGCAGGATGGTGGCGAGTGCCGCAGCACCGCAGCTGAAATCGGTTTTCTGTTCCACCAGGTTGGCGAACTTGCGTTCACGGATACTCTCGACCTTCTTGTAGATGACTGCACCGCCAGGCATGGCGGAGATCGCCATGGTGCCTGCCCAAGTCGGGCCGGTGAGCAGCATCAAGAGGGTGAGGGTCGTGAGGCGCATGATCGTCTGACCTGATGGACGCTGGAATAAAAAGGGCCTTGTTGCCAAGGCCCCGTTGGATCAGAAGCGCACGCCGCTGGTGCAGACGGTGCAACCTTGGCTGACCGACAGTTTGTTGGCCGCTTGGTTACCCGAGCCAGATTGGAGGACTACCCCAATGTTGCCGGAGTTGCCATTAACCGAGCTGTCTAGGCTGGAGTTGTTGGATACGTACTGAGGTTTGCTGCCATGGCCATAACCATTGCTGGTTGCGGCAGCGTTGAGGTAGCTGTTGTTGAGCGAGGTTTGCTCGGTGTTGGTGGCCGCCGCGATGTTTTTGCCATCAGCGGTAGAGATGGCCAGGCTGTTTTTGGCTTGGTTGCCTTGGCCTGCTTGGCCGACATACCCTACGTTACCCGAGTTGTTGTTGACGGAGCGATCCAAAGAGGCGTTGTTTTGCGTGCCTTTGTTGATGAAGTTGTTGTGTTGGCTGCTTTGGTCCGAATCGATGACGGAGAACACGGTCAGGAAGTCGCCTTTACCGCTCATGATGGCCACATCATTGTCGCCTTGGTTACCACTGCCAGCTTGGTTGACTACGCCAACGTTACCGGAGTTGTAGGTTACCGAGCCATCGGCAGAAGCGTTGTTTTCAGTTTTGGTGTCATCGAACTTATTGTGTTCGCTTTTTTGAGTGTCAGTTACAACCGCGGCGCCAGTGCCGGTAGGTTGAGGCGCAGGGTGCCAGCCACCACCTGCTTGAGCAGCAGCAGCCATGAGTGCGGCGAGAGCGAAAACCATTGGTTTCAGGGCCATTTGAGGTTTCATGGTGTTTCTCCTTGCTTCTAATTAGTTGGTTAAGTGTTGGTACGGTCTAACTCGTGCTACCAAGCGGTTACTTGATAGTGATGCCCAGGGTGTTAGCCACTCGGTTCCCCACCCCAGCACTCTGGTTCACCTGAATCACTCCTCGGCTGCCGGTGAAGGCCTGGTCGCTTGTCACGACCTGGCGGCTGCCAGTGGTGGGGGTGAGCCCTGAGTCGGTTGCCAGCGTCGTCGTGTTCTGTTGCAACAGGACGCTGTCGTCGATGCTTTGCGGGCCAGGGTTGACGCTGATCCGCACCGCATTGACTAATTGGTTATTGGCCCCGGCAGACTGGTTGATGCCCAACATGCCGTTGCCATTGCTGAAAGAAGTGCCCTCGATCGCCGCCTTGGCGTTCAGGGACGGGTCCACCTTGCCGTCCATTCTCTGGATATTGCTGGTGGTCGCCTGACCACCCAGCGCGACGGCGCGGTTGTTGGCGGTTTGCTGCTGGTTGCCTGCGGCCTGGTTGATCATCAGGTTGCCGCGGTAGTCTTTACCGCTGTTATTGATCACGGCGGTGTTGTCGGCCATGGCCGAAGCGCTGGTGAGCAGGGCCAGAAGGAACAGGGCGCGGTTCATTGTTTGCCCCCCATCATGCTGCCGATGTTGTTCAACGGCGCCAGGCCACGCTGGATCGAATCGCTGATCTGCCCCCCCATGCTGCCACTGCCCCCGGAGCGGCTGGCGGCTGCGCCGGCGCCCAAGGTGGACATGCTGTTTTGAGTGGCACTCAAGCCGGAGAGGTTGCCGTTGGGCTGGATGGCGCGGGTGATGCTCAAGCCGCTGCTGACGGCGCCGAAGTCTCGGTCACTCAGTTCGCCCGAAAGGGCGCCCAGGATTTCCCGGCTTGGATTGGCATTGGCGGTCTGGGGGTAAGGATCAGGACCAAACGAAGACCGACCGTACATATGTCCCTGTACGTCGCGCCCGGTGACGATTACGCCGTCACCCGCATGGCTCGGAACCATGATGCTGGCGCTGAGTACACAGCTGATCAGCAGTACGTTCATCGAACCTTGAGTGAGTGTATTCACGGCGGCATTCCTTATTCTTCGCGCTGACCCTAAACAGCGCTGTAAGGGATAGAGCAGAAGCCGTGCCGCTTTTTATTTTGTGTTTTTATTCAAAGTGTTGAGGATATTGATGGGCAAAGTGATAGCAGTGCTGTTTCAGGAATGAAACAACGCCCCAGCCATTCGCAGCTACCCAGCCACTGCGCAAACGCTTCACTCGGTTGTATCAGCGCTGTAACACCGCCCATGACAAAACGATGAATCCGCTGTGCACGGGCGCTTCAGGGCAAGGGCGTGTTAAAAAAACGGACACTTCAGGCATGACAAAGCCCGCAACTGTGGGCAGAAGCTCAGCCTTTAGGCGTTTTACGCGGGATGGCGTTGAGTACGGGGTTGCCATCCTGATTCTGGGTCAGGTAGACCGGCAAAACCTTGGGCAGGGAGGCAATGAGGTGGTTGACCTCACTGATGTTGTAGATGCCACCGATGCGGATCGCCCCGGTGTTGGCGTCGGCCAGCATCACCGGTTTGGTGAGGTAGCGGTTGATCAGCGGCAACGCATCGGCCAGCGCCAGGTTGTCGAGGATCAGTTTGCCCTGGCGCCAGGCCAGGGCGGTGTCATCAGGGCTGATCGTCCGCACGCGGGGCGTGGCATCACCTTGTTGGTAACTGGCCTGCATGCCGGGCGTCAGAGGCACACTGCCGTGGACCTGGTCGCTGGCAATCTGCACTGAGCCTTCCAGCAACATCACCCGTACCTGGTCTTCGTATTTCCAGACGTTGAACTGGGTGCCCGTCACCCGAACCTGGCCTGCGCCAGCGTGCACGATAAAGGGATGGGCACTGTCATGGCTGACTTTGAAAAACGCTTCGCCCTTTTTCAGCGTGACCCGACGCTGGTCCTTGTAGTTGCTGTAGACCAACTCGGTGCCCAGGTTAAGTTCCACCTGGCTGCCATCACCCAGGGTGACCAGGCGCAAACCGTTGGCAGCCTCAAAGCGCTCGTAGGAACTGGGCAGCCAACCGGCTTCCCACCCCGTAAAGGCTGCCAGGGGCAGGGCGACCAGGCAGATCGCCGCCGCCACGGCGTAGGTGCGCACGCGACTGCGGGGTTTGAGCGGCACCACCACCGGCGTGGGTTCGTGGCGGGGGAGGTGGTCGGCAACGTCCCATATCTCCAGCATCGCCGCGTATTCAAAGGCATGCAGCGGGTGGGAGTCGTGCCACTGTTCAAAAGCCTGACGCTCGCTCGTCGTGCAATCGCCCGCGTGCAGGCGCATGCACCAATGCGCGGCGGCGTCGGTGATGGCGTCATATTCGGCTTCTGAAAGGGACTTTTCGCTCATTAACTCATCCTGATTTCGCACATTCTAACCTCCTGGGGGAGGTGGCGAGAACAGCCATCATGGCGATTGCACATCAATTGGAACTTATTCTCGTTTGGAAATACCTAAAAGATTCAGGACATTCCCACAATGGAGAACGAAAATGTTGAAGAAAACCTTAATCGCCCTGTGTGCAACTTCCGCACTGCTCAGTGCCGGTGCCGCCCTGGCCGATAAACCGGGGGCAGGCTGGATCACCATCGAGAAGGCGATTGAAGTCGCCAAGACCAAGGCCGGTTATGTCGAGGTGTATGCCGCCGAGGCTGATGACAACGGCTATTGGGAAGTCAAAGGGCGCAAGTCCGACGGCACGGTGTATGAAGCGCGTATCGATGGTGCGTCGGGCAACATCCTGCGCGACCAGAAAGACTGATACCCCCTCGGGGGCCTGTTCAGGCCCCCGGATCCAACTGCCTTCCCAGGTGCGTAATCAGAAGGGTCACCGAGTCTGCATTACCCAGGATGATGTCTATTCGGCGGTCTACATCGCTCATGAAGATTTGCCGGGCCTCGTCCAGTGTCTTGGTGCCGGTGAGATGCAATATCTTGTCGCGTACCTTGGTCGATCCCCTCTGGCCAAAGTCCTCCCAGAGCCCCGCCACGTTGTCGCAGGTTCTAAACAGCGTGCTTTCAGGTGTGAGTACGGACAGCGCGGTGCTTTGCAGATTGGACAGCGCCGTGTGCATGCGCAGGCCATCCGTACTGCCACGACGAATCAGGTCAAGAAAGGGCCGCATGGAATCCAGGTAGGCGAAGTCTTCAGTCCTCGCCCCCAAGTGGCTCAACTCATGAATCAGGGTGGCCGCACGCGCGTGGTCATCAAGGTCGAACGGTGCGTTAAGGTGGTTTTCATAGACATCCATGCCCGTTATGAAGAAGGGGGTCAGCAAATAGATTTTTCGCTGTGCATCCTCAGGGATTACAAAAGCGACCGAGTCATCTTCGGGCCAACGAGCTGTCCCATAGACGAATCGTTCAGAGTCCAGCGCGAGCAGGTCTTGCTGGGTCAGCGCCTCCATAATTTGCGTGACTCGATCTCGTATTCTTGCGACTTGGCTCGGGTTTAAAGTGACGACGCCGAACATCTCACCGAGGAAGCGACCGACTCTTGAGTTGGGGTCGCGTTGCTGTGCAAATAACGTCAAGTTGCGCTGACATGTATTGGTGTAATACAGCGCGACGTTGAGCGCTCTGTCGATGGCGAGCCCCATCTCCCAGCTCAGCCCGCGAATGGCTGGCAGACCTGCTGCTTCAATATTGATGGAATCGCGCTCTGTTCTGCGGGTGACCACCAAACCTCTAAAACGCGACAGAGTTGGCCCGAAGCGGGGCTCCCGCTCGGACAGGTCCAGTACCCATTGTCCCTGTGCGTTGCGTTCGACAAACGGGCCCAGCTCCCTGGCAACGCTTATGCGCCACCCCGCACCGCTTCTTGCTACGGGGTAAACGCGACCTGCTACAGCGACATAATTGCGGTTATTGATCGGTTGGGTATACACGTGGCTGCGTGAGTCCAATTGCAGGTCGGTCAGCGCCACTGTCACATCCTCGAACCGCCGTAGTTGTGTGCGCACCGGGTGGGTCATGTCCAACGTGTCCACCGTGGTGGCTGGCACGGGGCCTTGCGGGGCGGGGGCGCCGGGCGATACAGGTACGGTGTCCGAGGGGAGCAACGCGTCGAGCTCCTTGCGCAGCGAGGCCAGGGTCGCCAAGCCCTGGATAAATTTGCGCAGGCCTGTGCCGAAGTGCTGCTCTTGCAAGTCTTCGGCGCTGGCCTCGAAGAGCTTGAAGCTACGCCATACCACCAAGGGGAATTTGAGTTTGCCCCCAATAAATTGCAGTGCCATGGGAATGCCTTTGCGCAGCAGGCTGGTAATGCCATCCCACGGGTGTTTGCCCCCCTCCTCGAACTGGCAGGAAAGCATGTCCAGCAACTGCTCGGTGTTGTCGTGGAACAGCTGGCGCAGGAGGTTACCCAGGATGGGGTTCGAGGCGAGTTTGACTGGCTCTGGTTGTTTGTCCCCCTGATTCGTCGGCTGTTTGAAGCGATTTCGAAACGTCGCCTGATCGGGGTCGCCTAACTGACGAATGATCCACTCCTGCAGCGGACCAGCGGCGTTGATGTCGTCGAGCAGTTTTTCCTCGGTGCCGTACTCCTTTAAGACGCTGATGGGGGCATAAGGCGCATAGAGCACCAGCGGGCCTGTCGCGTTGGCTTTTGGGCCGATCACATAAACACCGCGCACCTTCGCCGGTGTCGCCCCGGGGGTGGCAATCAGTTCCATGGGGCGGATCATCGCCGTGGCGCCGATAACGGCATCCCGGGCAACGTCGTCCGGCATGTCGAAAATTTGCTGGATAAACCCCCAGGACGATGGGCTCAGACGCTCTTCTAGGTATTCCTCATGGGCATGGCGCAGCACTTGCCAGGGCAGTTGATGGCAGAATAGTTTGCGGCGCTGGCGGGCGATGTCGGTGTCGGCGGTGAGGTGGGTCGTGAGCAGGTCGCGGTAGGTTTTGCCGATGTCCAGTTGACGCACCAGTTGCACAATCGCATTGCCATCCAGTGAAGCAGGCAGGGCCTCGGTGGCGCGTGCTTTAGGGGTGAGATTGTCGGGTTGCAGATCGGGCAAATGGCGCTGGGCAAAATCGACCAGGCTTTGGGTATGCCCGTTGAGCACCACCCGTGCGGGGATCAGGATGTTTTCCGGGTCCAGCGCATCGTCGGGGAAACGTGCCTGGAGCAAGGCGCGCAAGCGTTCG
This sequence comes from Pseudomonas sp. IPO3749, assembly GCF_013386605.1. Lineage (NCBI taxonomy): Bacteria > Pseudomonadati > Pseudomonadota > Gammaproteobacteria > Pseudomonadales > Pseudomonadaceae > Pseudomonas > Pseudomonas sp. IPO3749. Next base: position 8,973 of record NZ_JACARN010000120.1, read on the forward strand.
GCGACGTGTTCACCCAAGGTCGGCAGGCTGTGCAGGTAATCCTGATTGTCGGGGGCACTTAAGCGATATTGCTCAAGCAACTCGGCATGCAGCAACTGATCCGCGGCCGACGCCATGCCCAGCCAGGCGGGCAGGCCCTGTTGCCGAACCATAGCGGTCGCAATGGCTTTGGCCCTGCCGATATTGGATGGCGCCATCCTGCCCATTTCATCGTCCAGGCGGTCCTGAAGTTGTTTGGGCCCCAGCGACATGGCAAGCCAGTAATCGAGGGAGTCGAGATGGTGAGCGAGGTGGCTCTGTTGGCGGTTGTGTAGAAAATGTTCGTCGATACGCTGTAGTGGCCCCAGGAGATATTCTTGATGAGGCTGGCGAAAGCTGATGGACAGGTTCATCAGCAGTGCGGTGCGACGAGTGGAATTTTTCAGGCGCTGTTCGAGTGCCTTGCGCAGGGTAATCAGCGAAGTGAAAGGCTCATAGCCGTATTGGGGCGTCCACAACACCACCTTGCCTGAAAGATGTGGGTCGAGGCCACCGCGTTCGGTCAGCACAAAGCAGTTGGCCAGTGGATGAAGTTCTTTGCCTTCGTTGAGAGTCACCGTCAACGAGAAGGCGTCCGGTAAAAAGCCTTGCAACCCATGGCGCTTGTCGCGCGTCATGCTGTCAGGGCGCAACACTGTATCCAAGATCGCGTAATGATCCGGGCTCAACGTGTGATTAAGCAGGCGCAACTCGGCCTCGCTGCGCAGGCCGTGCATCAGCGCCTTGATCATCTCGTCGCCGTTATTTTTCAGGAACCGCCTGGGCAGTGTACGGACATCGCGCTCCACGAAAGAGGTCGCGACTTGCTTGATTACGGCATTGAACACGTGGCTATTGATGCTATTCCAGCTCATGGCGGCGCCACCTTCGCGGGTGCCGTAAAAGCCGATGCGAGGCGTGCTGCCTATATCCCCAGCAGCATTTGCCAGGTATTGGATGAAATGCTCCAGCATGTTCACCGATGACGACGGCAGGCGTTCTTCTCTGTCCTGTGCTTCGCTGGGGTAGGTATTGATGTAGACATTGCTGGCATCCAGGTCCAGGTAGCGCTTTTTCATTTCCTCGTTCAGGGCTTTTGTCGCAAGGCTGCGCAAGGTGGGGTGCTTGGCGCGTTGTTTGAGCAGCGCGTCTTCATCCGCTTTCAGCGCCTGCAATTGCAGTTTGGCGCGCTCTGCCTGCACCGTAGACGGTCGGCCATTGCCGCTGCTGACCGGGTGCAGGCTCCAACGCCCTTGGGTATCCAGCTCCAGCAGGCGGCTGTCGAGCATATGGCGTATGTCCAGGGAACAGTCGAGCAAGGCAGTCAGGTTCACCGCGCCATCACTGCGGCGGAACAGCGTGAGTGCGTGCTCCAGGTTACTCATTTGCTTGTCGTAAATTCCCCTGACCATCTCCTCGAACACATGGCCCTGCACCGGCTGGCCGCTGACCTGTACGCCGCGCATGGCGAGGTACGCGCTGCGCTCCTCCAGGGACAGAAAGTTGAGCAGTTCGTCCTGGTGCCCGGCGGCCTTGAGCATGCTCAACAGGGTGTCGTTGAGATCATCGACGTCCTTGAGCACTTGCAACCCGCGGGACTGGGTGTACAGGTAGGCGTGTTCGTCACTCATCAGCAGGGTAGCGGCGAGCTCCACATAGTGCTGGTAGGGCGCGTAGATGTTGACCTTCTCGATATGCAAGGTACTGCGCCAGGCGCTACGGGCTGCGCGGTCGGGAAGTAAGACCGCGAGCAGGTCGCGTGCTTCTCCTGAAGAAAGGGCGTTGCTTTCACTCTGGCGCTTGAACAGCAGGTCCACACGGAACTTGTCGCTCATCACTTGCGCGAAGAACTCCATGCGGGACTGTTCCGGGTGAGACTTCTCGTTATCCATGGGGGCGTACCACCATGCTTCCAACAAAAAGCCCAGGATCTTGGTGAGGATTGCAGCGCCATGCTGCACCAGACTTTCCCAGCGTTCCTCGTCTTGCTTGCGTTGGATTGGGGTAAAACTGCGGGTGTCATGCTTGGGGTTGACGAAGGTGCGTGTACGGTCCGCTGGCCATGCTGACTTTGCATAATACTGCAGCAGGGTTTCAGCCAAGGTGGCTGAGCCCACCCAGCGAGGTAGGTCGTTTGTGCTGTCATCGGCTGATGCCATGAAACTGTTGACCCGCGTGTCTTTTAGCGTCAGGCCTTCAAACTGCGGGATCCCTGCGCCAATAGTTTCGAGTACGGCCTCGAGCCATTCGGGCAACGTGGGCAGGGTGCGCAGCGCTTCATGCATGCGTTGCAGATCTTGCGCCTGATTGGCCATGATGGTTTTTTGCTGATCCTGAAACACCCAATGCTCAACCGTGGCGGTGGTGAGGGTAAACGTGCTCTTCGGGGTGAACGCATTGCGCTGTTTTATGGGTAAAAATCTAATTAAATCAATATATAAAAACGGATTTTTCAAGCGTTGTATTAGCTCAGAAAGGCAGGCGCCCCGATGGTCGAATACCTCGATACCGCCATACGGGGTGTACAGCACGGCCTTTTTCTCATCAGGGGTGGGGCTCATCATGAACGCGCCGGCGAGTGCAATCGAAGACATGCCTGGCGTTTCCAATATCAGCGTTTCTACGGTCATCGGTTCATCGCGGTCATGGCGCCCGCTATGGTTGGCGATGTAAACCGTGCCGAGCCAGTTGACGTCCTTGAGCGTCAAACCCAATGCTCGCTCGCGGTCGGTGGGTTGCTTACGGGTGATTGGACGCAGGTACTCATCAAAAAAATACGGCGGCGTTACATGGGTCATGGCTGGCTCTCAATCTGGGTCGGGGGCGCGATCAGCGGTGAGCAGCACGTTAAAGGGCGAGGGCCCTATGTCGGCGGTAGATAACTGCCGCAAAAATCACCCCGCGCAAAGTCGATTGACAGCAGGCCGCGGGCGCGTTGTTTAATCACAGTCTTGAGTTACCCGTCTTGTCGCCCCTTCCAATCATAATTCGGAGCTTCAGATGTCTACGCCGTCCAAGGTCGTTGAAGGTTCCAGTGTCTCCCTAGGCTTCAGTGCGCTGGTGGCGTTGCTGCAGCAGGTGTTCGAACGCCATGGCACTTCACCTGAAGTGGCCGCGATCCTCGCCAGCAACTGCGCCAGCGCCGAGCGCGATGGCGCCCACAGCCATGGCATTTTTCGTATTCCTGGTTATATCAGCACCCTGGCCAGTGGCTGGGTGAATGGCCGCGCGGTGCCCCAGGTCACGGATGTGGCGAGTGGGTTTGTGCGGGTGGATGCCGGCAACGGCTTCGCCCAGCCGGCCCTGGAGGCTGCCAGGCCTTTACTGGTGGAAAAAGCCCGCAGTGCCGGAATTGCCTTGCTGGCTATTCACAATTCCCATCACTTTGCGGCCCTGTGGCCGGATGTCGAACCCTTTGCCGAACAAGGCTTGGTGGCCCTGAGCGTGGTCAACAGCATGACCTGCGTGGTGCCCCACGGTGCCGACCGCCCGCTGTTCGGCACCAACCCCATTGCCTTCGCCGCGCCGCGCGCCGATGGCTTGCCGATTGTGTTCGACCTGGCCACCAGTGCCATCGCCCATGGCGATGTGCAAATTGCCGCGCGCAAAGGCGAGCGTTTGCCGCCGGGCATGGGCGTCGACGGGCTGGGCCAGCCGACCCAGGACCCCAAGGCCATCCTTGAAGGCGGCGCGCTGTTGCCGTTTGGCGGGCACAAGGGCTCCGCGCTGTCGATGATGGTCGAACTGCTGGCCGCGGCGTTGACCGGTGGCAACTTCTCATTTGAGTTCAACTGGTCCGATCACCCAGGCGCACGCACGCCGTGGACCGGCCAACTGTTGATCGTGATCGACCCCAGCAAGACCGCCGGGCAAAGCTTTGCCGAGCGCAGCCAGGAACTGGTGCGACAGATGCATGCGGCAGGGCTGCGGCGCTTGCCGGGGGATCGGCGGCACCGTACGCGGGCTAAGTCAGAGCAGGAAGGGATCTTGCTGGACGCGCAGGAGTTGCAAAACCTGCGCGCCTTGGCGGCGGGCTGAAAAGGGCTGCGCCATTGGCGCAGCCCGGTGTCATCAGTTGCGACGACCCAGCAGCAAGCCGACCACCAGGCCAAAGCCTGCGGAAATGGCAACGGTCTGCCACGGATGACCACCGATGTAGGTTTCGGTGGCATCCACCACCGGCTTGCTGCGCTCGCGCACATTGGACACCGAGTCCAGGGCCTGCTTAAGCTTGATGGCGACCTGTTCGCGCAGGGTCTCGCCTTCTTCGCCTACCAGGGATGCGCTGCTTTTGAGCAGTTTGTCCGACTCTTCGATCAACGCCGTCAGTTCACTGAAGGCTTGATCCTTGATTTGATCTTCGACGGTTTGGGCGGCAGATTTGCGGGCCATTGTGTGACTCCTTGCAGGTGAATGTGACAGTGAACAATGGAGTGTCGGGCGACGGCAAAAGTTGCAGTTTTTTTGCCGTTGCCCGGTCTTGGGCAAAATCCGAATCAGGAAATTTCGACCTACAGTGTAAGATGTCGCCTATTTGTGCAGCAGGTAAATCAACATGAGCTTCAATCTGGCCAACAAGACCCTCGCCGAACGCGCCGAGCTGGAAGATGAAAAGTCCCGCCTCTACGACCTGTGGCAAACCAACCTGGGCAAGGCCAAGGGCGAGGCCGCACGTCTGTTCGGTGAACGCGCCAAGCGCAAAGGCAAGTGGGCCGAGTGGGTGCGTGCGGAGCTGGACGGCATGTCGCCGCCGGAGTTTTCCAACATGGTGCGCAGTGAAGTCAACAAGTTGATGGCCGCCGCTAAGTAAAGCTCGCGACAATCGCTTCACGCACTTTCAGCAGCAGCGGATCGAGCTGCGCCTGGGTGCGCCAGCCCAACTCCACCGGGTAACGCGGCAGCGCCAGTGGGCAAGCCAGTACCCGCAAGCCGGTCATCGCGCCGATGGCCTCGGCGGCGTGACCGGGGATGGTCGCCACCGCCTGGCTGCCCTTGAGCAGAAAAGGCAGCGCAGCAAAGTGGCTGGTGGACGCACACACCTGGCGGCTCAGCCCTTGCGCCGCCAAACCCTCGTCAGTGATCCCGATAAACCCGCCGGACGACACCAGCACATGCTCGCGTGCGACGAACTCATCCAGGCTGATGCTGGCCTGGTCCGAGTCCACAAGGCAGCGATAATCGCCTTCTCCCAGCACATGGCGGCTCAGTCGGCCGTGGGCAAAACCACCGGCTGTGATTGCCAGGTCCAGGCTGCGGTCGAGCAGGGCGCCTGCGACGATCTGGCTGTGGGTCTGACGGAAGATCACCCGCAGTTTCGGCGCCCGTTGAGCGATGGCCTCGATCAGCCGGCGGCCGTAGGCAATTTCGAAATCATCCGACAGCCCTAGCACCACGGAGCGCCCCTGATAGTGCTGATTGTCCGGGTCGACCATGGCCAGGCTCTGCCGGCAGCGATCCAGTGCTTCACTGATCAGCGGTTTCAACTGGTTGGCCCGCAAGGTCGGCGCCAGGCCACGTCCGGTGCGCACGAACAATTGATCGCCATACACCTCGCGCAAGCGCCGCAAGCCTGCGCTGATGGCCGATTGCGTCACGCCCAGGCGCAAGGCCGCGCGGCTGGCGCTGGACTCGTCATGCAGGACTTCAAAGGTTTTCAGCAGGTTGAGATCGACCTGGGCGATATTGATTTGGCTCATATCATTCAGCACTGAAGTGGGCTTTATTCATGATCGAGGCTGGCGGGAGAATGGGCAACCCCTGACTTCGGAGTAATCCTGATGCCTGTTTCTACTGTGGCGGCGTTGCAAATCGGTTCCTTGCCTGGCGGCAAGGCTGAAACCCTGGCGCACATTCTCGGCTATGAAGACGAAATCACCCGTAGCGCTGCGCAACTGGTGGTCATGCCGGAGGCGTTGCTCGGTGGCTATCCAAAGGGCGAAGGGTTCGGCACGCAACTGGGTTACCGCCTGCCGGAAGGGCGTGAAGCCTTTGCCCGCTATTTTGCCAATGCCATCGATGTACCGGGGGCTGAAACGCAGGCGCTGGCCGGGCTGTCGGCACGCACCGGCGCCAGCCTGGTTGTGGGTGTGATCGAGCGCAGCGGTAGCACGCTGTATTGCACGGTCCTTTATTTCGAGCCTGCGGGCGGGCTGGTGGCCAAGCACCGCAAATTAATGCCCACCGGTACCGAACGGCTGATCTGGGGCAAGGGCGACGGCTCGACCCTGCCGGTGATCGATACGGCTGTGGGACGTGTCGGCGGCGCGGTGTGCTGGGAAAACATGATGCCGTTGCTGCGCACGGCGATGTACGCCAAGGGGGTGGAGGTGTGGTGCGCGCCGACGGTGGACGAGCGCGAGATGTGGCAGGTGAGCATGCGCCATGTGGCCCATGAAGGGCGCTGCTTTGTGGTGAGTGCGTGCCAGGTGCAGGCGTCGCCCGAGGCGTTGGGCATCGAGGTTGCCAACTGGCCGGCTGAGCGACCGTTGATCGCAGGGGGCAGTGTGATCGTCGGCCCCATGGGCGACATTCTGGCGGGGCCGTTGCTGGGCGAGGCGGGGTTGTTGACCGCGCAGATCAACACGGATGATTTGGTGCGCGCGCGTTATGACTATGACGTAGTCGGCCACTATGCCCGGCCGGATGTATTCGAGTTGGTGGTGGATGAGCGCGCCAAACCGGGCGTGCGCTATATCACCGACTAAAACACTGCTGTGGCAAGCCCGCTCGCCACAACCACAGGTCAGCAATGTTAGTTGCATGGCGTTTACCAGGTGGCGGTATTCGGCAGGTTCAGTGTGCCTCGGTCGACAAAGCGCATCGTGCCAAACAGCCCACCGGCCAGCTTGCCCCGCAACACATAGGGCAGGTTATTCAGGCTTTGGGTCTGGCTAAGCCCCAGAGTTTGGCGCAACACCGAAAACGCCGAAACACTCACCGGCACCATCAGAACGGTCTCGGAAAAGCGTGGGATGGAACCGCGTTGATCACTCACCCCCGACGCCAGCGGCCGGCCGTTGACCTCCAGGTCCAGGGCCACGCCGTTGTAGTCGATCGCCGTTTCATTGGGGTTTTGCACCCGCAATTTCACGGCGAAGCGCACTTCCAGGTCCTGGCTTTGCAGGGGCTCGATGCCCACCACGTTGATGTTTACCGGGTCGCGGTTGGGGAACAGCGCGCAGGCGCTCAGGGTCAGCAGCAGTAACGATAGAACCATGAGCTTGCGCATAAAAAGTGTCCCTTATTTCGTGACGTCCGGGTCCTGCATCACTTTGAGGGTCGAGGACTCCGGATCAAATTCATCTTCTTCCAGCTCTATGAACTCTTCCGGCAGGAAAATGTTCAGCAGGATTGCACAGAAAGCCCCCACAGTGATCGGCGACTCGAAGATGTTGTGCAGCGCCTTGGGCAGGTCGCGCAGTACTTCCGGCACGGCAGCTACGCCTAGGCCCATGCCCAGGGAGATCGCCACGATCAGCACGTTGCGGCGGTGCAGTCCGGCTTCGGCAAGGATCTTGATACCCGCCACGGCCACGGTGCCGAACATGATCAGCGTCGCGCCGCCCAGTACCGGCTTGGGCATCAGTTGCAACACCGCGCCGATCATCGGGAACAGCCCCAGCAACACCAGCAGGCCGGCGATGAAGTACGCCACATAGCGGCTGGCCACGCCGGTCAACTGGATCACGCCGTTGTTCTGGGCAAAGGTCACCATCGGCAGGCTGTTGAAAGTGGCCGCCATTGCCGAGTTGAGGCCGTCGGCGAGCAGGCCCGACTTGATGCGCTTGATATACAGCGGGCCCTTGACCGGCTGCTGGGAAATCATCGAGTTGGCGGTCAGGTCACCGGCCGCTTCCAACGGCGAAATCAGGAAGATCACCGCCACCGGGATAAACGCCACCCAGTCGAACGAAAACCCATATTTGAACGGCACCGGCACACTGATCAAGGGCACCTGGGGCAATGCGGCCATGTCCACGCGACCCATCAGCCAGGCCACCACGAAACCCAGGGTCAGGCCGATGACGATGGAGCCCAAGCGCAGGAACGGATTGCTGAAGCGGTTGAGCACCACGATGGTCAGCAGCACCAAGGCCGCGAGGCCCATGTTGGCGGCCGCGCCGAGGTCCTGGGCGCCATAGCCACCGGCCATGTCGGTGACCGCCACCTTGATCAGCGACAAGCCCATCAGGGTAATGATGGTGCCGGTGACCACCGGGGTGATCAGCATGCGCAGCTTGCCGATGAACTGGCTCAGCACCACCTCGATAAACGCGGCGAAAAAGCAGATACCGAAGATCGTCGAGAGAATCTCATCAGTACCGCCGCCCCGGGCCTTGACCATGAAACCCGCGCTGAGAATCACGCTGATAAAGGAAAAGCTGGTGCCCTGCAGGCACAACAGCCCTGACCCTATCGGGCCGAACTTGCGCGCCTGCACAAAGGTGCCGAGCCCCGACACAAACAGCGCCATGCTCACCAGATACGGCACTTCGCTTTCCAGGCCCAGCACGCCGCCGACGATCAGCGTGGGCGTGATGATCCCGACAAAACTCGCCAGCACATGCTGCAACGCGGCAAAAATCGCGGCGGTGAAGTGCGGGCGGTCTTCCAGGCCGTAGATCAGGTCGGATTTATAGCGCGGGCGGGGGGCTTGAGCGTCAGACAAAATACGGGCTCGGGTCAGAAAATGGAGGCGCAGGATGCCAGAAACTGCCGGTCGTCAGAAGTGTAAAAAAATATTTATGACGGGCCTGTGGGAAACCCCAGGGCCTGCCGATATCGAGGATAGGCCCACATACCAACGACAACAGTGGTGACCCAAGGGTCAGAACGGCGCGTTGACGCCGACTGATCGTTTCGCAGCAGGGACGCTCGCAAACACTACTTCTGAGAGCCCCCCCTATGTCCCTGCGCCAGTTGAACATTGCCCCTCGAGCGTTTCTCGGTTTTGCATTCATTGCGTTGTTAGTGGTTTTACTGGGGGTGTTTGCGGTCAACCGCATGGCACAGATTCGCCAATCCTCCGTGGACATGACCGCGACCCAACTGCCCAGCGTGACCTCGCTGGGCATCATCACCGAAAACGTACTGCGCTTGCGCATCCTGTCGTTCCGTGTGCTGGTCAACCGCGAGCCGGCCAGCCTGCAAGAGGCCGAAACCCGCATGAGTGTGCTCGCCGACAAGGTCAAGACGGCCCAAGCCAGCTACGCGGCGCTGCCTGCCGGCCCGGAAGAAGCCGCGCTGTACAAAACCTTCGTGGTCACGCTGGATAACTACTTCAAGGCCCAGGCCGACATGCTCGCGCTGTCCAAGCAGGGCAAAGTGGATGAGATGCGCGCACTGATCAACAGCCGCATCAAGGACGGTACCGACCAGATGGGCGAGCAACTGAACAAGCTCATCGCCATCAACGCGGCCGATGCCAAGACCGCCGACGCTGAAGCCGGGCAGAGCTATGACGGCGCGATCACCGGCGTTGTTGCAGTTTCCATCGCTGCCGCATTACTCACCGTGCTACTGGCCTGGTTGTTGACCCGCAGCATCGTCGCGCCGCTGCGCAAAGCCGTAGCCGTCGCCGAAACCATCGCCAGCGGTGACCTGAGCAAAACCATCGAAGACGACGGCAAGGACGAACCGGCCCGCCTGCTCGGCGCATTGGCCACGATGCAGGCTAACCTGCGCCAGACCATCCAGCACATCGCAGGCTCCGCGACGCAGCTGGCTTCAGCGGCGGAAGAGTTGAGCGCAGTCACCGAAGAGGCGTCCAAGGGCCTGCAACAACAGAACAACGAAATCGACCAGGCTGCCACTGCGGTCAATGAGATGACGGCGGCGGTGGAAGAAGTGGCGCGCAACGCGGTCTCTACCTCTGAGGCCTCGACCCAGTCCAACCAGGCCGCCCGTGAAGGCCGCGACCGTGTGGTGGAAACCGTCGGCGCGATCCAGACCATGACCCAGGACGTACAAAACACCGCCGCGATGATCGAAGGCCTGGCCACCCAAGGCCGCGATATCGGCAAAGTGCTGGACGTGATCCGCGCGATTGCCGAGCAGACCAACCTGCTGGCGCTCAACGCCGCCATCGAGGCGGCGCGTGCCGGTGAAGCGGGGCGGGGTTTTGCGGTGGTGGCCGATGAGGTGCGTGCGCTGGCCCATCGCACCGCGCAGTCGACCCAGGAGATCGAGAAAATGGTCGCCGGCATCCAGAACGGCACCGGTGAGGCCGTGCAGTCGATGCAGCAGAGCAACCAGCGCACCCAGGACACCCTGGAAATGGCCCGCGCCGCCGGTGTGGCGCTGGAGCAGATCACCCAATCCATCAGCCTGATCAACGAACGCAACCTCGTCATCGCCAGTGCGTCGGAAGAACAGGCCCAAGTCTCCCGCGAAGTGGACCGCAACCTCGTCAACATCCGCGACCTGGCGACCCAGTCGGCGGCGGGGGCCAACCAGACCAGCGCGGCCAGTCATGAACTGTCGCGCCTGGCGGTGGATTTGAATGGGATGGTGGCGCGGTTCGTTATCTGAATGCAGGAACCTGCTCTTTGTGGTGAGCGGGCTTGCCCCGCGCGAGGCAAGCTCGCTCACCACAGTAGAATCAGTGTTTCCACACGGCGGCATTCACCAGGTTTTTTGGTCGCTCACCGGCCAGCGCCTGCAACAGATTATCCACCGCACATTTGGCCATGGCCTCCCGCGTCTCATGGGTGGCCGAACCGATATGCGGCGTCGCCACCACATTATTCAAGCGCAACAACGGCGAGCCGTGATCCAGCGGCTCCTTCTCAAACACATCCAACCCCGCCGCGCGAATGGTGCGCTGTTGCAGCGCCGCCACCAGCGCCGCTTCATCCACCACCTTGCCCCGCGAAATATTGATGAAGATCGTCTCTGGGCCCATCAGTGCGAACTGTTCGGCGCCGATCAGCTTTTCCGTCTCGGCCGTCAGTGGCAGTGTCAGGCAAACAAAATCGGCCTGTTGCAGCAAGTCGTCCAGGCTGCGGTATTGCGCACCAAAACGTGCCTCCACCGCCGGCTTGGGGGAATGGCTGTGGTAGATCACTGGCATGCCAAAGCCAAAATGCCCACGCTGGGCCAAGGCTTCACCGATGCGGCCCATGCCGATGATGCCCAGGGTCTTGCCATGCACATCGCTGCCGAAATGCGCCGGGCCGATGTTTTTGTGCCACTGGCCGGCGCGCACCATGTCGGCCAGTTCCACCACACGCCGGGCGGTGGCGAGGATCAGCGCAAAACCGGTGTCGGCGGTGGTTTCGGTGAGCACGTCGGGGGTGTTGCTGAGCAGGATGCCGCGCGCGGTCAGGTAGTCGATGTCGTAGTTGTCGACGCCGACCGAAACGCTGGCCACGGCTTGCAACTGCGGCGCCAGGTCGAGCAGCGTGGCGTCAAGGCGCAGGCTGGCGCCCAACAGGCCGTGGGCGCCGGGCAGGGCGTCGCGCAGCTTGGCCAGGCCGGTGTCGTCGAGTGCTTCGATCAGCGTGACATCGGCCTGTTCATGCAGGCGGGCCATCAGCGGCGCAGAGAGTTTCTTGTACAACACGACGGACTTTTTCATGCGGTCTTTACCTTCAATTCCAGGTGGGGCACCGGCGTGCGATCACTCGCGCCGGGCTTGAGAAAAATCGTCAGCACCACCGACAGCAGCAACGCGCCGCTCATCAGCAAGTACGAAGCGCCGGGTGAACCGGTGCTGCTATTGAGGTAGCCCACCAGGTACGAGCCGCCGAATGAACCCAGGGCGCCCATGCTGTTGATCAGCGCCATGGCGCCTCCGGCGACGTTGGCCGGCAGGATCTCCGGGACAATCGCGAAAAACGGGCCGTAGGGCGCGTACATGCAGGCCCCGGCGATCACCAGCAAGGTGTAGGACCACCAGAAGTGTTCGGCACCGAGCACGTAGGACGCATAGAAAGCAATCGAGGCAATCAGCAACGGCGGCCATACGAAACGTTTGCGCTTTTGCAGCTTGTCCGAGCCCCACGACACCACCAGCATGCCAATCACCGCCGCCAGGTAGGGCAGCGCCGACAACCAGCCGGCCTCGACCATGTCCATCTGCAAGCCTTGCTTGAGGATCGACGGCAGCCACAGCACAAAGCCGTACACGCCGATGCTCCAGCAAAAGAATTGCAGGGCCAGGATGATCACCTTGGGTGAGCGGAAGGCTTCGGCGTAGTTCTTTACCGCCTTGATCCCGACTTGCTCGGCGGCCAGCGCGGTTTCCAGATCCTGTTTCTCGGAGTCGCTCAGCCACTTGGCATCCTTGGGACGCTCATCGGCCAGCTTCCACCAGATAAACGCCCACAGCACCGCCGGCAGGCCTTCGATGATAAACATCCAGCGCCAGCTGAAATGCTGCACCAGGTAGCCCGACACCACCGACATCCACAGCATGGTCACCGGGTTGCCGAGGATCAGGAAGGTATTGGCGCGCGAGCGTTCGGCACGGGTGAACCAGTGGCACAGGTACACCAGCATCGCCGGCATCACGGCGGCTTCGACCACGCCAAGCATGAAGCGAATCACGATCAGCATGTAGGCGTTGGACACCACGCCGGTCAGGGTGGCGAGGCCGCCCCACAGGATCAGGCTGACGAAAATCAGCTTCTTGACGCTGCGCTTTTGCGCGTAGATCGCCCCCGGTACCTGGAAGAAAAAGTAACCAAGGAAAAACAGCGCGCCCAGCAACGACGACATGCCGGGGGTGATCATCAGGTCTTCGGCCATCCCGGAGGCGGCGGCAAAGCCGTAGTTGGCGCGGTCCAGGTACGCCAGGCTGTAGGTGATAAAAACGATGGGCATGATGTACCACCAACGGCGGGTGGCGAGTTTCACGGTGTCCATGGGGTTGCTCCTGAGCTTGTTGTAGTTGTGGCAACAGGGAGGGGTTTAGGCAACGGATCGAATCGGTAACTCTGAACGGGCGGGCAGGCCCTCCATATCGCCACGGCTTTGCACGGCGCGGCTGCCGATCCAGTTGCCGCGCTGTACCGCCTCGGGAAAGCTGAGGTTTTCCAACAGGGCGCTGATCATGCCCACGGCGAAACCGTCACCGGCTCCGACCGTGTCCACGACTTTGTCCACGCGCACGGCGGCAACAAAGCCCTGGTCCAGGTGCGTGCGGTAGTAGGCGCCGTCCGGGCCGAGCTTGATGGCCACGGCTTCGGCGCCCTGGTCGAGGTAGAACGCGGCGATGTCGGCCGGGTCGTCGAAACCAGTGAGCAGACGGCCTTCGCCCAGGCCCGGCAGAACCCAATCGGCGAGCCCTGCGAGGGCGCTGATTTCGCGGATCATTGTTTGTTGGTTGGCCCACAACGACGGGCGCAGGTTGGGGTCGAACGACACGCTGCGCCCGGCCTTGCGCATCTGCGTCATCAGCTCGACGGATAACTCGCGTGTCGCCTCGGACAATGCGGGCGGAATCCCGGTGGCATGCAGATGGCGGGCTTGCAGCAAGGCAGGACTGATGGCCGCGATGGACAGGTGACTGGCCGCCGAGCCCTTGCGGAAGTACTCCACCTGGGGATCATCACCGGCTTCTTCGCGGGACTTGAATTGAAAACCGGTGGGGTGCAGCGGGTCGACCGCCACATGCCGGCAATCCAGGCCTTCCTGGGTCAAGGTGTCGACCACAAAGCGCCCGAGGGAATCGTTGCCCACCCGACTCAACCACGCCACGTTGAAGCCCAGGCGCGACAGGCCGATGGCGACATTGCTGTCGGCGCCCGCGATGCGTTTATGGAACTGAGCCACCTGGGCCAAATCGCCGGTTTGCTCGGCGACGAACATCGCCATGGTTTCACCAAACGACAGGATATCGATCTCAGACATGAGCACGCTCCACACGAGGTTGGCCCAGCAGGGCGAGGGCGGCGACCTGCTGGGCAGTAATTGCGACCAGGTCATCACCTTGCAACGGGAATTCCACTGCCCGGCTAATACCTGGAGTCATGTGCTTGAGCAGTTGTTCCCACAGATGCAGGTCGGTGGCGCCAGGCGGCAGGGCGACCAGCTTGCCGTCGGCGCGCCGGGCCACGGCCTTGCAGTGCAGGTAATCCACATGCCGGCCCAGCAGGCGTGCGGCGGTGAGGGCGGATTGGTCCTGCCACTGCCAGTTGCCGATATCGAAGGTCATCTTGACCGGCAGGCCCAGGCGTTCCACTTCGGTGAAGAAACGCTGCATGGGTTCGATGCGGCCGCCGTGCAGGGTCTGGTCGTTTTCGACCAGCAACTGAACCGCGTGACGGTTGAGCAGGGCGTGCAGGCTTTCCAGGTCGTTGGTGTCGGTGAAGTAGCCGAGGGAGACTTTCAGCCAGCGTGAACCGAACGCCTGCGCCCGATCCAGGGTGGCCGCGAGTTCGGCATTCGCTTGGGCGCGGCCGGCGACCCACAGTTCCAGGGGCGATGAAAACACCGATTCCAGGTCTTGTTGCGCCGCGGCCTGGGCCAGTTCGGTGGGCTGTTCGTCGGTTAAAAGCTCTTCGCGCCATTCGATGCGCTGTGCGCCGGCGGCGGCGAGGACCTCGACAAAACTCAATTGGCCCTGCTGGCGTACCAAGTCGGCGCCGTAGCTGGATAGGCTGATGGAGACGGGGTATTTATGCATTGTTGTTTACCTCTGAAACCGGTTTCATTTTTAAGCGAAAATCAAACAATGGATTGTGTTGAGCCTCGAATAATCAGTTGGGGCAAGAAATCCAGGGTACGCGTCGGTTCGGTGTCGCCGCGCAAGCGCTTGAGCAGGCAGTCGAACGCCGAGGCGCCAATGGCGTCGGTGGGTTGGGCGAGGGCGGTGATGCCGCCGCCCACCAAGGGATACCAATCCAGGTCATCCAGGGCGATCAGGCCTACGTCATCGAATAAGTTGCAGCCAAGGTTCTTGAGCGCACGCGTACAGGCCAGTGCCGCAACGCCGTTGGCACAGAACAGCGCCTTGGGGCCAGGTTTTGCGAGAAAGGTTTGCAGGTGGTGTTGCAGCGCGTCATCCAGTTCCAGCACGGCACCGGTCAATTTCGGACGGTTGGCAATCTCAGCCTTGAAACTCTCCAGGCGCTCCAAGCGCGAACTGGTGCCATCGGTGGCTTCGCTCACTAGCAGCACATCGCGATAACCCTGTTGCTCCAAGTGCTCCACCGCCATGCGCACGGCTGCGGGGTTATCCAACCCCACCAGATCGCTGTGCAGCGGCTCGACTTTGCGGTCCACCAGCACCAGGGGCATTTCTCGCTGCAGTTCCAGCAGTTGGTCGAGGTGATGGCCGAGGGTGTTCACGATCAACCCTTCGATGTTGTACGAACGCAGGGCCGCCAGGTGCTGGCGCTCTTGCTCGTCATCGCGATCGGTGTTGCACACCACCAGGCTGTAGCCGTGCTGGCGGCAGGCGGTTTCGACGCCGTGCATCACGGCAATGGAATAAGGGTTGCGGATATCGGCCACCAGCATGCCGATCAGGCGTGTGCGGCCACGTTTTAGACCACGGGCCATCTGGTTGGGGCGGTAACCGAGTTGCTCGATGGCTTGTTCAATGCGCAAGGCAATGGCATCGGAGAGCAGGGCGCGGTCGTCGCCGATAAAACGAGAAACGCTGGCCTTGGAGACACCGGCGCGTTCGGCGACGTCGAGCATGGTGACGCGGCTGCGCTGGGCGGCGGAAAAAGAGGTCACTGTGGCAGGCCTTTCTTATTGGATGAGTGGCGGAGCTGAAACCGGTTTCAGAAGACACCAAGTGAAGGGGGAGCGTCAAGTGATGGATAAAAAATGTTGGGGAAGTCAATGGAGGTGAAACGACGAATGGGCAGGTGAACCTGTTAATTCTGACAGTAGTCAGGTACGGGCGACTGGCGCTTAATCGTGCTTAACGAACCAGCTACTTAAAGGGAGCGCACGCCATGTCTGGAAAGGAAAGCCCCGGTTACCCCCTAGCGCGGCGCAACGGTGTGTTGGCGCTCGACCCCTTTGCCGAGATTGTCGGTGTACCTGTATCTGATCCGGAAGGCCTGATCGTAATCCCCTATCGTGAGATGCCTTTGGTTTGCTGGATCAAGAAATGGGCGCCAGGCCCTTCGCTGCTAAGGGACAACACGGTGGAGTTGATTTGGCGCGTCAACGGTGTCGAGTCGGTGGCGGATTCACGAGTGTTCAATAGAGCAGATTACTTAGCGGCGCCCGACCCATTTTCGTTGTCCGTACCCCGCAATTTCATGCTGTATTTCGACGCTGTCATTGAGCTGCTGTATCGAGTGAAAGAGCCTGGCAGTCCCGATGTGGATTCACCCATCAGGACATTGAGGGTAGATCGAAACCCGCCGACCTTTCTGCTTCCTTCCGATGGCCCGAGATTTGTTGATCCAAGCATCGCCGCCACCGGCATCACCGAACAAGTACTCGCTGACAATCCATGTATAGAGATTGAACTCCCCGCCTTTGTGGCCCGAGCCAAGGGCGACCAGATTTCTACTTATCTGTCGAATGTGACACCGCCCTTCCCATTGATCCATACGGACATCAAGACGCTCAATTTTACCGATGAGCCTTTGATCATCTGTGTCGACCGAGACCATTTCCGAGCCTTGCCCAATGGCACGGCTTACATGGCTGGCCGGGCCTATGACCGGTCAGGAAACTTCAGCCCTTTGACGGCCTCAACGAGCTTTCCCGTCAGCTTGATCCCTTCCCCTAGCGGCCTGCAGGCGCCGGTCATTCGACCGCCTGCCTACCTTGACTTGTTGCTCAAGCGAGATGATGCACGTGCAGGTATTGCCGCCCAGATACCTGCGCCTCAATACCCTGGATTCATGACGGGCGACGAGGTTGTGATGATCTGGAACGGGCAGCGCGTACTGCCGCCGCTGCGAATCACCGGCTTTCCTTTTTCTGTACCGATTCCCTGGAGCATTTTGCGCCAACCCGGCCCCTTGGTGCGTGAGCAGGTGCCTGTGCAATATGAGATACATCGGCCCGGTCGACCCACGCCGTTCCTGTCACCTATCGACTTTTTCTGGCAAGACTGGACCATTGCGGGCCAAGACCATGCCGGTGCGCCGGCCAAACTTAACCTTACGCTTGCAAACGTGCAGGTCATCGGCAATGGGTCGGGGTTGATCAACGAGTTGGACCAGCGGGACCGGGTGTTGGGTGCCAGTGTCTGGGTGCGCTTGTACGTCGATCCCAAACCGGGCGAAGTCCTTGCCCTCTATTATGGGAACAGAGGGCCGCTCGCGTACTACACCGTGCAACTAGGCGATGCGTTCGATCAACTGGTTCGTTTTGTACCCGATCTCTCAGGCACGGACATTGTTGCAGAGGGCAATCACGCTGCGTTACCGGTGTTCTATACCACCAGCAATGGCGTGAATGAGCAGCAAGCGCCTGAAACCTTGGTGAATGTGCATGTTGATCCATTGTTTGATCTTGATGCGCCGGCAATTGCCCATTCGCTGCACGGCGGGGCCAAACTTCTGACCTGTGAATCCCGGCCTGCCACTTGTCATGGCGTTCGCTGGACCATACCTATCGACTCGCGTATGCGGGTTGATGACGAAGTTCGGTTGTTTTGGCAGGGGTACAAAGTCATTAATTGGGAGCAACCGATCTTAGGTACCGAGTTCGAAGGGCTTGAGACCATCAAACCTGAGCACTTTGTGAGTAAAAGCGTGCCGATGGTGGTCTTGCCTTGGGACACCAAGATCGAGCCGATGCGCAGGTTCGCCTCGGCTACAGCAGAATATTACCTCTATCGGAACGGCGTCCTTATTGGTCATTCATCCATGGGCAAAGTGCGCATAGACCGAGTGTTCCCCAACTCCGAAGAGCCCTGCCAACCCGGTGATCACGGCTTTTGTGATGGCTCAGATGTGCAATGGCTTGAGGCGCCGGAGCGTTCGCCTGGCGGACAACTGGGCAAACTCAATGAGTTGATTGATAAGTTGATAAAACTCTTACAGGACTTTAAGACATTTAAGTAGTAGCAGAGTGATTCGGTGCTGACGCTTGCTCGCGATCAGGATGTAGCCTGAAGTGCATTGGTGCGGGCGTTTTAAGTGTCAGGCGTTCACCTTGTCGCACGCTTTAAATAGGTTCGCCTCGTCACCGGGGCGAGTTATCGGTACTCGTGTGTTCAACTATGGTGAGTAATTGACATGAAAAAGAAACTGGGTCCGTTCGCGCAAATTAAAAATAAAAATACGATTACTGCTGTGCCTATTACACTGACAGCAGCGGTAGCTCAACCTGGAGATTATGTTGATAACATTATGTACCCGGGCTTATTGAAGCGTGAAGCGGTCGACGCTCCCACATTAAAACTTAATCTAGCCACATGGTTTCCTCCATCCTCCGTTGCTAATCCTTCTACGCGAGATGATCATATTGATGACATTGGGGATTTTCAAAGTGGGCTTTTTAAATCGGAAGTACTCATTGCGCCGGGCCCTTATGTAGCGGAGATTCCCCAGAATCGGTTAACCCAGGGCACCCACACCTACAAATATGCAGTGTCGAGGAGTATACCGGGTGGTGGGGTCAACAAGTCTGGCTCCGCAACATTCACGTTCATCGTTAACCGCATTGCACCCTTTGATACAGCAGGTATTAGACCGTTCCCCTTGTTGTTGCCTGCAGGACATTCCGGCCCGCTGACTAAAGCGTATTTCGATGCCAATGGTGGCGTGGCAAGGCTTCGGATTCAAGATTACGACGCTCAGGGCGCGCATATAGGGGACAAGTGGGAGCTGTTGGACGGTCCCAATGGGGTAGTGGTTGAAACCGGTGATGTATTTCCCGATGAAGTCGTGCTATTGACCGAGGCTCAGGCCGCGCTGTGGGAGGGCGCGAAAGACATCTATTACCAACTGCGGACTGTTGAGGGTAATGTCAGTGGTGTCTCCCTCGGCCTGCCCGCGAGCATCGCGATTCGTCCCGCGCCGATTTTGAGAGCTCCAGGTGTGAAGTTTGCGGTCAACTTATCGGGCTCAGGCGACCATCTGATCGACCTGGATGATACTGAAGCGGCTTCGGGGGCGCTCGTCATCATCCCTAATTATGATGCGGATCGTGTGCGGGACAATGTATTCATCGAATTCACCACCAGCATTGGCACTCGCCGAGTCGGCCCACTGCCAGTGAGTTCGACCGTTTTGCCCGGGGAGTTTCCTGTCGACTATCCCGTACTTGAGTTTTTGTATGGCACTGCCAGTTTTGGGCCCATTGCAATGAGCGTCCGCTATGCGGTAGAACGCGGAGGGGTGTTCTATTGGATCGCTACAACCGACGAAGTCACTGTTGAACTGGACTTGTCCAAAGTGGGCCCCGTGAACCCAGACAAACCTGCTCGGCCAAATAGAAATCTCCTACTTCCGATATTGACGGGGGCGGTGTCAGGCTTGACGAATCAACTGGATGGCCGTGACAAGGGACTGGACGCTCCTGTCAAGATTCTTTTGTGGACTGTTGCGCCATTGCCTTCCGCCAGGGCGTTCACTATTCACCTGTTTTACTCGGGTGAAAGGGTTGCTGTTATCCCGGTCGATCACTTGAACCTTCCGCCTTCCGGTGTCGTTGATACGAGCGTGCCGTGGCCGATCATTGCCAAATATGGCAATACCACGGCTGGCAATCCTCTTCCGTTGCATTATGAAATTGTTACGACCGGCACCAGCAATAGAGATATCTCACCCGCTCAAGGCATTGATGTCGCGGCAAACGTAATCTCCTTCGATGCACCGACTGTAGACGGGGCAGCTGTGGCCGGCGGCGTCACGATCATTGCCTGTAACGCAGTTAAAAATGTAACTCAGACCGGCGGTTATGTGGAGGTTTTTGTTCCGCCGAGCTCGAGTTTCGCTATAGGAATGACTATCCCAGTGTCGTGGCAGGCACACAGCAATGATGCTGGCAACATGCCAATCGCTGCGGCTTCAGGAACTTTCCCTCATACGATAACAACGACTACTGAGACCGCGTTCGGGTTCAAAGTGCGCATCCAAACGGGGACGATGTACATCAAGCCAATCTACGACTACATGACGGATATGGGGTCGGTACGCATCAAGTATTCGGTCCCCATTGTGGGAACCACGCCTGTGGACTCTGCCGAAACGCTTGCGCTGGTAAGGACTTATCTTTCCGGCTCAACACCGACTTATTGCGACGGCTCTCTTTGGCCATAGTGGTGCTTAGCTTGAAGAGGAGCACAGGTGCTCCTCTTCAAGCCCCATCAATACCCCTCCGTCATTGCGCATTACATCCCAGATAAATCCTACATATTCATTCTTCCTCTCTCTCTAGTCTGCGGCCCCTCAAGGCCTGCTCCTATCTCGCTTGGTGCCGGTCAATTCGTTCCCTATGGGAAGGTTCTTCACGGGTATACACGCAGAATGACTACCAACACACGTTTCCAAAAACATCCATTGGCCATCGCGGTCCAGGCCCCGGCAATGGGTTTCCTGCTGTTTGGCGCTTCTCTTGCTCAAGCCACCACGCACTTGATCGATGGCCATGAATACACGATCGGGCCGGGTCAATACCTAGACAGTTGGGTGATCGAAAATGACTCTCATCTGATCTCCAATGGTTCGACCCTCCGTCAGTCGCAGGTGGTTGGCGCAAGGATGACCTTGAATGCAGGCACCCTGGCCCAGGACATCGAGGCCATCAATGGATCGAAAATCACCTTGAATGGCGCGACGGTCGAAGCGCGCAGTTCTTCGCCGTTTGCCCTGCAACTGATTGGCAGCGAAGCGGATATCACCACCAGCACCATCACCAATGCCAACGGGGCGGCTATTGTCGCAGGGCGCGATTTCTTGACGACTGACGGCTCGACCGTGAATGTTTTCGGCAGCACCGTCACCGGGTCGACGACGGGCGCAGTGGCGTCGGCGTACAGCCAATTGAATTTCACCTACTCAGATGTCACGGCAACCCGAGACGATGGTGTGGGCGTCTACCTGGTGGGCGCGGATGCTACCGCCATTGGCAGCCGTATTGTCGGCGGCCAGAATGGCGTGGTGTTGGAGAAGGAATACTACATCGATAACCCAAGCAGCCTTGTACTGGACAGCACACATGCCGAGGGCCGAAACGGTGCTGCGTTGCTGGTCAAGGGAGATGAGCTGGGCGGTGGTCAAGTTGATATTCAGGTGCGCAATGGCTCGACCCTGACCGGCGGCAACGGCAATATCCTGGAAGTGACCGGCAATTCCGTTGCGAATATGAACGTCGACCACAGCGAGTTGTTCGGCGACATCGTGGTCGAAGAGGGCAGCACCGCCAAAGCGCAGCTCAACAACGGCGCCTGGCTGACCGGCCAGTTGAAAAACGTGGCCGAGCTGAGTGTGAATGACGCTTCCCATTGGGTACTGGTGGGCGACAGCAATGTCACCGCCTTGAAGATGGGCGGCGGCGCCGTGCATTTCGGTGGGGCGGATGAGTTCTATCGGTTGGACGTGAAGAGCCTGGAAGGCAACGGTACGTTCATCATGAACACCGATTTCCTGACCCATCAGACCGACTTCCTCAACGTGGCAGGCAAGGCTGAAGGCAACCATAGCCTGATGCTGGCCGCCAGCGGCTCGAACCTGGCCGACGGCGAGCCGATCAAAGTGGTCCACACCGAAGGCGGGGATGCGCAGTTCAGCCTGGCCAGCGGCACGGTGGATGTCGGGGCGTACGCCTACGGTCTGCAGAAGGACGGCACCGACTGGTTCCTCGACCCCAACCGTAAGGGCACCAGCACCAGCGCCCATTCGGTACTGGCCCTGTTCAACAGCGCGCCCACCGTGCTGTACGGCGAAATGAGCATCCTGCGTACGCGCATGGGTGAACTGCGCTTCAGTGAAGGCGCTGGCAACGGGATGTGGATGCGCAGCTACGGCAACAAATTCGACGTGGCGGCGAACAAGAACGGTGCGGGCTACACGCAGAACCAGAAGGGCTTCACCATCGGTGCCGATGCGCCACTGTCCGGCGGTGACGGCCAGTGGATCGCGGGTGTGATGGCCGGTCACAGTGCCTCCGACCTCAGCCTGACCCGTGGCAGCAGCGGCGAAGTGAAGAGTT
This sequence comes from Pseudomonas sp. IPO3749, assembly GCF_013386605.1. NCBI lineage: Bacteria > Pseudomonadati > Pseudomonadota > Gammaproteobacteria > Pseudomonadales > Pseudomonadaceae > Pseudomonas > Pseudomonas sp. IPO3749. The sequence goes on from NZ_JACARN010000120.1 coordinate 31,071, forward strand.
ACTACGTGGGTGGTTACGCCACCTGGCTGGACGCCGAAAGCGGGCTGTACTTCGACGGTGTGGCCAAGCTCAACCGCTTGCACACGGAAAACGACGTGACCATGAGCGACGGCAAGAAAGCCAAGGGCAACTACGCGCAAAATGCCGTAGGCGCCTCGGCGGAGTTCGGCCGTCATATCAAGCTGGACAACGACTTTTACGTGGAACCCTACGGCCAGTTGTCGGCAACCATCACTCAGGCGCAAAGCTACGAGTTGACCAACGGCCTGCAGGCCAAGGGCGATCGTTCCAGCTCCGTGGTGGGCAAGCTCGGCGTGACCGCCGGCAAGAACATCCAGCTGGAAAGCGGCGGTGTGTTGCAGCCTTACTTGCGTACCGCCGTGGCCCATGAGTTCGATCAGAGCAACAAGGTGTTCATCAACGACCAGACCTTCAACAACGACCTGTCGGGCTCGCGCATCGAGCTGGCGGCCGGTTTGGCGATGTCGGTTTCGGAGAACGTCAAGTTGCACGCTGACGTCGAAACCAGCCAAGGCAAGAAGATCGATCAGCCGTGGGGTGTCAACTTCGGTGTGCGTTACGACTTCTAACGTTGTCGTTGAGTTGAACAGGGGGAAGCCGAGGCTTCCCCCTTTTTTTTGCGTTCAGATCAGCACACTCAGCCAGGTCGAACCCAACAGAAGCAGGGCCATGCACCGATTGAAGCGCTGCATGGCGTTTGGCGAGCGCAGAAGCCGGCTCGACCCCGCACCCAACACCGCCCAGGCCCCGAGGCACGGCAGTGCTATCAGGAAAAACACCAGGGATAGCACCAGCACCTGGCTCTGACGTTCTGCACCGTGACCCGCGAATACACTGACCACGGCCAGCGCCATCATCCAGGTCTTAGGATTGATCAATTGCAGACCGGCGGCGCCACGCAAGCCCAGTCGCTTGTGTGTTGACTGCACCTCTACGGCCGCTGCGGGCGCGCTGAAAATCTGCCACGCAAGATAGCTCAACCAGGCCACACCGGCCCATTGCATGGCACTGTGTACCCTGGGCAACTGCACCAGTGACTGGCCGACGCCCGAGCCCACCAGCAGCACAATACCCGCCGCGCCCATGCAAGCCCCCAGAATGATCGGCAACGCGGCCTTGAAGCCGTAGCGTGCGCTGTTGCTGAGCACCAGGATATTGGTGGGGCCTGGGGTGATGGATGCGACAAAGGCAAACAGGATAAACGCCAGCATGGTGGACTCCGAACAATCAATCGATGGAGTCGATCTTCACAAGCCCGCGGGTGGCCTGTCTGGAAGATTTGAGCAGCGCTTGCGGTACGCCGCAGGCGTCAACCCATAGGCGCGCACGAACCAGCGGCCCAGGTGGCTCTGGTCGGCAAAGCCCAGGGCAATCGCCACATCTGCCGGTTGTTCGCCCTTGGCCAGCAAATGCCGGGCGCGGGCCAGGCGCAGTTGCACCAGATACGCGTGGGGCGGCAGGCCAAACGCGCTCTTGAACGCACGGGTCAGGCGGAAGCGGTCGACGCCACACGCGAGCGCCAGTTCGTCCATGCCCACATCAATGTGCAAGTGGGCATGCAGGTATTCCCGCGCCTTGTGTGCCACCAAGGGCAATCGCGGATCGTTGCGGTAGCGGGTGCGCCAGTAGAGTTGGCCGGTGAGGCGCTCCAGCAACTGGTCCATGGCGCGCTGGCGCACGATGCGCAGTTCGCCGCTGTGCAGGGTCCGGAAGGCCTGACTGGTGGCCAGGGCCAGGCGTGGGTCGCTGGTCAAGGTGCTGGCGAAACTCAACTGGCTGTCCAGCGGCGCTTCTTCGAACACCGCACTGACTTCCCGCGCCAACCAGTGCGGCTCGAGGTAGAGCATGTGGTAGGTGAAGCCGTCTGCGGTGGGCGCGTCTCCGTCATGCAGCTCGCCGGGTTCCACCAGGAACACCTGGCCCGGCACGCTATTGTGGCGGGTGCGGCGGCAGTTGAATTGCTGCACGCCCTGTTCGGTGACGCCGATCAGGTAGCTGTCGTGCCAGTGAGGGTCGTAGGCGTGGCCTTCAAAATGCGCGCGCAGGGTCTCGATGCCGGTGTCGGCGTCCTGGGACAGGTCGATCCAGTTGTGCGCGGCCATAAAACACCGAGGCGGGCTTAGTGAAGCTATTAGCGCCCAGCACATGCCGGGCGTCTAGAAGGTTTGTGCAGCGTCAACCGAACAGCCCGGCGGCGATATTGATCGAGAACCCCAGGATCGCCGTGTTGAACAGAAAGCCGATCAACGATTGCCCCAGCACCACTTTGCGCATGCCACGCGTGGCGACGCCCACGTCGGAGGTCTGCACCGCCACGCCGATGGTGAAGGAAAAGTACAGGAAGTCCCAGTAATTGGGGGTGGTCAGGCCCTCGGCAAAACGCAACGCCGGTTCCTTGCCGTCCCAGGTGTAATACAAACGAGCGTAGTGCACGCTGAAAATCACCCCGATCAGCAGCCAAGAACCGATCACGGTCAGCCCGGTGAAACCGTAGTGCAGCAGGCGCTCCGAGGTCGCCAGGTCTTTGCTGCCCACCAGTTCGAAGGTGATGGTCGCCAAACTGGCAATGGCGGCGATACACACCGTGAACAACACCAGGCCGGCGTTTTCATCTTCGATCTCGGCGATGCGTTTTACATCCTCGGCCTTGGCGCGTCGGGTCAGCCATAGCATCAGCACCAGATAGGTCCAGACGCCGGCGTTCCAGCCAATGAGGATTTTGCTGACAAGGGTGTCGGCCGGCACCAGGATGCCCACGGCAATCCCGAACAC
>NZ_JACARN010000121.1:0-1190 GCF_013386605.1 Pseudomonas sp. IPO3749
GGATGGTCTGAAGTAGCCATGTATTTCCCCGGCATACCACCTAGCGCAACTTTTAAACTCGCCAAATGATCAAAAAACAATCAATTCGACGAGTATTTCTTACGTTTTCGCCACCCGGACCCCACTCCGGTGGCCATTTCCCGCATTACAGGCGCACCTCTCCTGCATTCGTCAGTAAATGTCGGCGCGCCATCCACAGGTTCGACAGAGCGAACAGTGTCACCAGTTGCGCCGTGTTTTTGGCCAAGCCGCGAAAGCGCACCTTGGTGTAACCGAACTGGCGCTTGATTACCCGGAACGGATGCTCGACCTTGGCGCGCACCTGAGCCTTGGCCTTTTCAATCTTGCGCTTGGCTTTGTACAGCACGCTGCGCTTATCGAGTTTTTTGTAGGTGCTGCGGCGTGCCGCCACCTGCCAGATAACTTCACGTCCTTCATGCTCGGGCCGCTTTTCGACACCGGTGTAGCCTGCATCGGCGCAGACCACGTTTTCGTCGCCATGCAGCAATTTGTCCACCTGGGTGACATCCGCCACATTGGCCGCCGTGCCCACTACGCTGTGCACCAGACCCGATTCGTCATCGGCGCCGATGTGGGCCTTCATGCCAAAATAATACTGGTTTCCCTTCTTGGTCTGGTGCATTTCCGGGTCGCGCTTGCCGTCCTTGTTCTTGGTCGAACTGGGCGCATTGATCAGCGTTGCATCGACGATGGTGCCCTGGCGCAGCGACAGGCCGCGGTCGCCCAGATAGCCATTGATGACAGCGAGGATGCCGGCCGCCAGCTCGTGTTTCTCCAGCAAGCGGCGGAAGTTGAGAATGGTGGTTTCGTCGGGGATGCGCTCCAGGTTCAGCCCGGCAAACTGGCGCAGGATCGTGGTTTCGTACAGCGCTTCCTCCATCGCTGGATCGCTGTAGCCGAACCAGTTCTGCAGCAGATGCACACGCAGCATCGCCATCAACGGGTAGGCCGGACGGCCACCTTCACCTTTCGGATAATGTGGCTCGATCAAAGCAATCAAGCCCTTCCACGGCACCACCCGATCCATCTCGATCAGGAACAACTCCTTGCGGGTTTGCTTGCGCTTGCCAGCGTACTCGGCGTCGGCGAAGGTCATCTGCTTCATCGGGAAACTCGGTGGGTGGGGTCGCGGTATTTTGCCAAATCAGAAAGTCTTTTTCAGAGTTTCC
>NZ_JACARN010000122.1:0-27767 GCF_013386605.1 Pseudomonas sp. IPO3749
GGCGGGAGTGATGAACTCCAGCAGCGATTCCGAGTAGTCGGTGGTGATCTGTTCGTGGGTCAATGCGGCGCCCAAGGCTTCAGGGTGCGGCGTTTGTGCCAGTCGACCCTCACCGGTGACACGCAGGCATTCGCGCTCGATGCCGTGCAAGCACTGCTCTAGCAGGGAGAGGTGTTCGCGCTTGCCGAGCAGGGCCAGGCGGCGGTTGAGAAGTTCGCTCAAGTTGGATTCCTTCACGCGTCAGTCGCCCCAATATGGGGGTGGGCAGGACGGTCTACAAGGGTGAAGTTAAAACTGGCGTGATCGCCTGGTTTAGAGTCGATTTAACCCGCTCTGAATATGCCGACTTCACTCCATGAATTTGGCTACAGCGCAGCGAGAAAATTCCGACGCCGTGATTGCAGCGCCGAAATTAACTCAAATCGGGGGTGGGGAGCTATAGGGCAGCGAAGGTGCCCTGTGCTTTTGCGACAAGTCTTTCGTCTTGATACACGTCCGCCTCGACCACCAACGTGCGGCGACCGGCATGAATCACCCGGCTGGTGCACAGCACGTCACCGTCGGACACGGCGCGAATGTAGTTGATCTTGCACTCGATAGTCGCGCTCTGCTGGTCGAAACCATGGGAGCTGGAACAGGCCAGTCCCATCGTAATGTCCACCAGGCTGAAAATCGCCCCGCCATGGAGCTTGCCCGCGCGGTTGCGCAGTTGCGGCTCCAGGGTCAGGGCCACCTCGGCAACGCCTTCTTCAAGGCGTTGCAGGCGGCAGCCGATCAGTTCGCTGAACGCGCTCTGGGTCAAACCGGCCGGGATTTCCATCAGCGTTTCTTCAACTGTTTGGCGTTGGCGAACAGCGAGGCCATGGCGTTGTTGCTTGGCGCTGCGGTGGCGGTTTCTTTGCGCGGTGCATTGTTCTGCGACTGGCGCGGTGCCGAACCCGGACGAGCACCACGGGCACCGTCGATTTTCTCGCCGGGGGTGTCGCTCATGCGCATCGACAGGCCAACGCGTTTGCGCGGGATGTCGACTTCCATCACCTTAACCTTGACCACGTCGCCGGCTTTCACCGCTTCACGCGGATCTTTGATGAACTTCTCCGAAAGCGCGGAGATATGCACCAAACCGTCCTGATGCACGCCGATGTCCACAAAGGCGCCGAAGTTGGTCACGTTGGTGACCACGCCTTCGAGGATCATGCCCAGCTCCAGATCCTTGAGGTCTTCGACGCCGTCCTGGAACTCGGCGGTCTTGAACTCGGGACGTGGGTCGCGGCCAGGTTTTTCCAGCTCTTGCAGGATGTCGGTGATAGTCGGCACACCGAAGGTTTCGTCGGTGTACTTTTTCGGATCCAGGCGTTTGAGGAACGCAGCATCGCCGATCAGCGAGCGGATATCGCGGTCGGTCTCGGCGGCGATGCGCTGCACCAGCGGGTAGGCTTCCGGGTGGACTGCGGAGGAGTCCAGCGGGTTGTCGCCGTTCATTACGCGTAGGAAACCGGCGGCTTGCTCGAAAGTTTTCTCGCCCAGGCGTGCGACTTTTTTCAGCGCTGCACGGGTTTTGAACGCGCCGTTTTCGTCGCGGTGGGTCACGATATTCTGCGCCAGGGTGGCGTTGAGGCCGGAAATGCGCGCCAGCAAGGCGACGGAAGCGGTGTTCACGTCCACGCCCACGGCGTTTACGCAGTCTTCCACTACGGCGTCCAGGCCGCGTGCCAGTTTCAGCTGCGACACGTCGTGCTGGTACTGGCCGACGCCGATGGATTTAGGATCGATCTTCACCAGTTCGGCCAATGGATCCTGCAGGCGACGGGCGATGGACACCGCACCACGGATGGACACGTCGAGGTCCGGGAATTCCTTGGAAGCCAGCTCCGACGCCGAGTACACCGAAGCGCCGGCCTCGGAGACCATGACCTTGGTCATTTTCATGGCTGGGTATTTCTTGATCAGCTCGGCGGCCAGCTTGTCGGTTTCACGGCTGGCGGTGCCGTTGCCGATGGCGATCAGGTCCACGGCGTGCTTGGCGCACAGGGCGGCCAGGATGGCCAGGGTCTGGTCCCATTTGTTGTGCGGCACATGCGGATACACCGTGGCGTGGTCCAGCAGCTTGCCGGTGGCGTCGACCACGGCAACCTTGCAGCCGGTGCGCAGGCCCGGGTCGAGGCCCAGGGTGGCACGCGGGCCGGCCGGGGCCGACAGCAGCAGGTCGTGCAGGTTGTGGGCGAACACGTTGATCGCCTCGGTCTCGGCGCCGTCGCGCAGTTCGCCCAGCAGATCGGTTTCCAGGTGGGTGTAGAGCTTGACCTTCCAGGTCCAGCGCACCACTTCACCGAGCCACTTGTCCGCAGGACGGTTCTGATTCTGAATGCCGAATTGTTGACCGATCATGCCTTCGCACGGGTGCATGGTGCCCGGCAATTCGTCACCGACCTTCAGCGCGGAGCTGAGAATGCCTTCGTTGCGGCCACGGAAAATGGCGAGCGCACGGTGGGACGGCATGCTTTTCAGCGGCTCGTCATGTTCGAAGTAGTCGCGGAACTTGGCGCCTTCTTCCTCTTTGCCAGCGATGACACGGGCGCTGAGGACGGCTTCCTGTTTCAAGTAAGTGCGCAGTTTTTCCAGCAGGCTGGCGTCTTCGGCGAAGCGCTCCATGAGGATGTACTTGGCGCCTTCGAGAGCGGCCTTGACGTCGGCGACGCCTTTTTCGGCATCGATGAAGCGGGCGGCTTCGGTGTCCGGGCTCAGCGACGGGTCGTTGAACAGACCGTCGGCCAGCTCGCCCAGGCCGGCTTCCAGGGCGATCTGGCCCTTGGTGCGGCGCTTTTGCTTGTACGGCAGGTAGAGGTCTTCGAGGCGGGTCTTGGTGTCGGCGAGCTTGATGTCGCGCTCAAGCTGTGGGGTCAACTTGCCTTGTTCCTCGATGCTGGCGAGGATGCTGATGCGCCGTTCGTCGAGTTCTCGCAGGTAGCGCAGACGCTCTTCCAGGTGACGCAGTTGGATGTCGTCGAGGCTGCCGGTCACTTCTTTACGGTAACGGGCGATGAAAGGCACCGTGGAGCCTTCATCCAGTAGAGCGACGGCCGCTTCGACCTGTTGTGGGCGTACACCGAGTTCCTCGGCGATGCGGCTGTTGATGCTGTCCATAAAACCACCTGAAATTCTGAAAAGCAGCTCGCAGGCCCGGAAAACAAGGCCCTGGGAGGCTGGTTGAGCGGCCCGACTGGCGCCGCTGCCTGGGTCAAGAGGCAGCCTATTGACCCTCGAAATCGAAAAAATCACACAAGCGGGTAAAAAAAGCCTCGGCAGCAAACGGTAACGATCTGAAGTTGCCCTGCACGACGGCGCCGCATTATAACCAGCGTTCTGTCCTTGGGGGGGATTGCGCCAACGGTTGTAGGGCGCGGGTTCGCTGGCAGTTGAGGAAAAATCTGCTAACAATGCACACGGTGCGTATAACGGCAGCTAGGCCATAATGCGCGCCGAGATAAGAGGAGCATCTAATGAGCAGCACTGCACAAACTGCTGAAGGCGAAAAAATTCTCATCGTTGACGACGACCCGGGGCTGAGCAGCCTGCTGGAGCGCTTCTTCAACTCCAAGGGCTACCGTGCCCGCGCGGTGCCGAACACCGAGCAGATGGACCGCCTGTTGGGGCGTGAAGTCTTCAACCTGGTCGTACTCGACCTGATGCTGCCCGGCGAAGACGGCCTGACCGCCTGCAAACGCCTGCGCGGCGCGAACAACCAGATTCCCATCATCATGCTCACCGCCAAGGGCGATGAGCTGAGCCGCATCAAGGGCCTCGAGCTGGGCGCTGATGACTACCTGGCCAAGCCGTTCAACCCCGACGAGCTGATGGCTCGGGTCAAAGCCGTGCTGCGTCGCCAGGCACCGCCGGTTCCAGGTGCCCCAGGCAGCGAAGACGAGAGTGTCACCTTTGGCGACTACGAACTGTCGCTGGCCACCCGTGAGCTCAAGCGTGGCGATGAAGTGCACATGCTTACCACGGGTGAATTTGCTGTGCTCAAGGCCCTTGTGATGAACGCTCGCCAGCCGTTGACCCGCGACAAGCTGATGAACCTGGCCCGTGGTCGGGAATGGGACGCTCTGGAGCGCTCCATCGACGTGCAGATTTCCCGTCTGCGCCGGATGATCGAGCCTGACCCGTCCAAGCCACGGTACATCCAGACGGTATGGGGCGTGGGTTATGTGTTTGTGCCGGACGGCAATAAAACCAGTTGACCGGTGATTTGCAGGGGCGGGCATCCTGGCGTTTGACTCCATGAGGGTCGACGGGATGTCCGGCGTCTGCAATTCTGCGAGCGCCGCTCGTTTCTGCAAGGTATCTAGCAGTCTTCTATGAAAACCCCGCTGTGGTTCCCCCAAAGTTTTTTCTCCCGCACCCTTTGGCTGGTGCTGATCGTCGTTCTGTTTTCCAAGGCACTCACACTGGTTTATCTGTTGATGAACGAGGACGTGCTGGTGGACCGGCAATACAGCCACGGTGTCGCCTTGACGTTGCGCGCCTATTGGGCGGCAGACCCGGAGAACCGCGAGAAGATCGCCAAGGCCGCGACCCTGGTGCGCGTCGCCGGTGCAGGTGTGCCGGAGGGCGAGCAGCATTGGCCCTACAGTGAAATCTACCAACGCCAGATGCAGGCCGAACTGGGTGAAGACACCGAGGTGCGGTTGCGCATGCATGTGTCGCCCGCATTGTGGGTACGTGCGCCGAGCCTGGGCGAAGATTGGTTGAAAGTGCCGTTGTACCCGCACCCGCTGCGGGGGCAGAAGATCTGGAACGTGTTGGGCTGGTTCCTGGCGATCGGTCTGCTTTCAACGGCCTCGGCATGGATTTTCGTACGCCAGCTCAACCAGCCTCTAAAACGCCTTGTGTTTGCCGCCCGACAACTGGGCCAGGGGCGCAGCGTGCGTCTTCCGGTCAGCGATACGCCGAGTGAGATGACCGAGGTGTACGGCGCGTTCAACCAGATGGCGGAAGACGTCGAACAGGCCGGGCGCGAACGCGAGTTGATGCTGGCGGGGGTGTCCCATGACCTGCGCACACCGTTGACGCGATTGCGCTTGTCTCTGGAGTTAATGGGCAACCATAGCGACCTCACTGACGACATGGTCCGCGACATCGAGGACATGGACGCGATCCTCGACCAGTTCCTGGCGTTTATCCGCGATGGCCGTGATGAAGTGGTTGAAGAAGTCGACCTGACGGACCTGGTGCGTGAGGTGGTCGCGCCCTACAACCAGAACGGTGAACAGGTACGTATGCGCCTGGAGCCGATCCAGCCGTTTGCGTTGCGTCGAGTGTCGATGAAGCGCCTGTTGAATAACCTGATCGGCAACGCCTTGCATCACGCCGGTTCCGATGTGGAAGTGGCGGCCTATGTGTCCGGCGACAGTGCTGCGCCTTATGTGGTGCTGAGCGTGATGGACCGGGGCGCAGGCATCGACCCGGACGAGTTGGAAGGCATCTTCAACCCGTTCACCCGTGGCGACCGTGCCCGGGGCGGCAAGGGGACTGGCTTGGGGTTGGCGATTGTGCGGCGGATTGCCTCGATGCATGGCGGCAATGTTGAGCTGCGCAATCGCGAAGAGGGTGGCCTGGAGGCGCGGGTGCGTTTGCCGCTTGGGCTGATGTTGCCCCGCGACGCGGTCTAAGCAACAACACAGGCCGAATGTGGGAGCGGGCTTGCTCGCGAATGCAGGGGGTCAGTCGATACATACTTGACTGATCCACCGCTTTCGCGAGCAAGCCCGCTCCCACACTGGTTTGTGGCGGTTGATCAGCCCTTGCCCTTGGTCCGAGTCATATTCGGCCCACCATTCTTCTCCAGATGCTGAATGATGATCCCCGCCACATCCTTCCCGGTGGTGGTTTCAATGCCTTCCAGGCCCGGTGACGAGTTCACCTCCATTACCAGCGGCCCGTGATTGGAGCGCAGGATATCCACACCCGCCACACTCAACCCCATCACCTTGGCTGCCCGCAGTGCGGTCATGCGTTCTTCCGGGGTGATCTTGATCAGGCTGGCGCTGCCGCCACGGTGCAGGTTGGAGCGGAACTCCCCCGGCTTGGCCTGGCGCTTCATCGCCGCAATCACCTTGTCGCCCACCACGAAGCAGCGGATATCTGCACCGCCAGCTTCCTTGATGTATTCCTGCACCATGATGTTCTGCTTGAGGCCCATGAACGCCTCGATCACGGATTCGGCCGCTGTCGCGGTTTCACACAGCACCACGCCGATACCCTGGGTGCCTTCCAGCACCTTGATCACCAGCGGCGCGCCGTTGACCATGTCGATCAGATCGGGGATGTCATCGGGGGAGTGGGCAAAGCCCGTCACCGGCAGGCCGATACCCCGGCGCGACAACAGTTGCAGCGAGCGCAGCTTGTCCCGTGAACGGGCAATGGCGACCGACTCGTTGAGGGGAAACACCCCCATCATTTCGAACTGGCGCAACACCGCGCAGCCATAGAACGTCACCGAGGCGCCGATGCGTGGGATCACCGCATCAAACCCCTCCAGCGGCTTGCCCCGGTAGTGGATCTGCGGCTTGTGGCTGGCAATGTTCATATAGGCACGCAACGTGTCGATCACCACCATTTCGTGGCCACGTTCGGTGCCGGCCTCAACCAGGCGGCGGGTGGAATACAGACGCGGGTTTCGCGACAGCACAGCAATCTTCATGCAGCACCTGGGACAGAAAGAGTAGAGACCGGGAACACCGGCTTGTCTTGAACGTACTTGATGCCGGGATTGACCACCAGTTGGCCGTCAATCAAGGCTTTGGATCCCAGCAATAGCCGGTAACGCATGGCTTTGCGGCAGGCCAGGGTAAATTCCACCCGCCATACCCGATCACCCAGCGCCAACGTGGTGCTGATGACATAGCGCACCTGCGCATGGCCGTTGGAGCTCTTGATGGTTTTCATCGTCACCAGGGGCGCTTCGCAGCGGCGGTGACGCAGTTGCACAACGCTGCCCAGGTGCGCGGTAAAGCGCACCCACTTCTCACCGTCGCGCTCGAACGGCTCGATATCGGTAGCGTGCAGGCTTGAGGTGCTGGCACCGGTGTCGATCTTTGCGCGCAGGCCTGCCACTCCCAAGTCGGGAAGTGCCACCCACTCACGCAGACCCACAACGGTCAAATGGTCAAATGTCTTCAATATGGATAACCGGTATTTCAGAAATGTTTCGTAGTTGTCGAGGACAGTAACGTCCAACGGCTCACGGAGTGTGACAATCCCTGCCATCACTGAGGCTAGGTGCCGAATTCGCGGTATTCACGCAGAATAATCGGCAAATGGCGACAGATATCTCTCAAGCTTCAATAATCAGTGATGCTTGGGCAAGGCACGCAAAACTCGAGGTGTCTGGCGTATCTTAGGTGAGCCTTGAGGTTTATGCGTCGAAGGGTTCCAAGAGTAAGGTTGCGACATTTTTCAGAGCGAGGAATTCAAGTGGCTCAAAAGCAGGAAGAGGAAGAAAAGGTCCGATTGGACAAGTGGCTGTGGGCCGCGCGTTTTTATAAAACCCGTGCCTTGGCCAAGGCCGCCATTGAGAGCGGCAAGGTGCACCATCGCGGCGAGCGCTGCAAGCCGGGCAAGGAGCCGCGTGTCGGCGATGAGTTCCAGATTCGTGTCGGGTTTGATGAAAAGACGGTCGTGGTTCAGGCGCTTTCCATCGTGCGCCGTGGTGCGCCTGAAGCACAGGCGTTGTACACCGAGACCGAAGCCAGCATCGCCAAGCGTGAAAATGCGGCGGCGATGCGTAAGGCGGGCGCCACGGGCATGACCACCGATGGCAAACCGAGCAAGAAGCAGCGCCGCGACCTGTTCAAGTTTCGCGGCAGTGGCAATGATGACTGACTGCGCAAATCTCCAGTACAAAGGCGATCAAGTGTGGGAGCAGGCAAGCCAGCTCCCACATGAGCCAGCGGTGTTATGCGGCTGTGCGCAAGACGCTCAATCGGCCAAGCAAGGGCAGCCTGCCCAGTAATTCAAACACCGGCGCCGTCACCCGCAGCAACCCACTCGAAACCTTCGCCGCAAACGGCGTGTAATACCCCCATCCCAACGCCAACAGCGCCAGCAACACCCCGCCAATGTAATCGTCCTGGCCCCAATGCGCGCCCGCCACCAGGCGCGGCATCATGAACAGCAGCGCCAGGCCCCAGATCACCAGCACCTGGCCGATGCGCTTGGCGAACACTGTCATGAACATTCCCCAGATCAACAGCACCGATGCATGATCCCCTGGAAAACTCTGACTCGATCGGTCCTTCAATTCCCAGGTCTTCTCCAAACCCGGGAAGTAGTCGCTCATCTGGATCGCGCCACTGATCACCATCGACGGGCTGCTGTGTTGCCAACCCATGTGCGCCGCGAATTTGGAAAACAGCATGCGGATAAACAGCAACAGCAGCAGAATGCCGACAAAACCTAACAATGCCTGGCGCACCTGCACGGCCTTGAAGACCCAGTCGCCGCGAATCAGCAGCGTCAGCAGAATCACGCCGACCACCGCATCGAACGGCCGCAAACTGGCTACCGCCCACACGTGCAGCCAGGTCGAGTTGCTGGCCAGCGGGTCATTGAGCAGATGAAACAGCCACTCGTCGAAAAGCACACACAGCATCTGGCCCGTGGGCCACAGCCAAAAACACAGCAGTGCGATAGCGAGTAGATTGCAAAAGGCCCATCGCCCGAGGTTCCACTTGGCTTGGAACAAACCCGGATTGTTCATAAACTGTCCCCCACGGCTCTAGAAAACCGCACCAAAACGGTGCTAAAGCGTTTAATTCTATAAACCTTGTAATCAATTTGTCATCAATTCAGATACCCAGACCTATGACTGATCTACCGGATACCGACTTCACCCAACGCTTCATCTTTGACGAGAGCGACGCCCGCGGCGAGCTGGTCTCGCTGGAGCGCAGCTATGCCGAAGTCCTCGCCAAGCACCCCTATCCGGAGCCGGTCGCGCAACTGCTCGGGGAGCTGATGGCAGCGGCGGCGCTGCTGGTGGGCACCATGAAATTCGACGGGCTGCTGATCCTGCAGGCACGTTCCGAAGGCCCGGTGCCGATGCTGATGATCGAGTGCTCCAGCGAGCGCGAAATCCGTGGGTTGGCCCGTTACGAGGCCGACCAGATTGCCCCGGACGCCACCTTGTCCGACCTGATGGCCAACGGCGTGCTGGCGATCACCGTCGACCCCACCGAAGGCCAGCGCTACCAAGGCATCGTCGACCTGGACGGCGAAACCCTGTCGGACTGCTTCACCAACTATTTCGTAATGTCCCAGCAGGTCGGCACCAAGTTCTGGCTCAACGCTGACGGCAAACGCGCCCGCGGCATGCTGTTGCAGCAATTGCCACCCGATCGCATCAAGGACGAAGACGAGCGCACCGACAGCTGGCGCAAGCTGACGGCCCTGGCCGGCACCCTCACCGCTGAAGAGCAACTGGGCCTGGACAACGAAACCATCCTGCATCGCCTGTACCACGAAGAAGCCGTGCGACTGTTTGACGCACAAGGCCTGCACTTCAATTGCAGCTGCTCGCGCGAGCGCTCGGCCAATGCCTTGGTCAGCCTCGGCCTGGAAGATGCGCAAAACCTGGTGGTAGAGCACGGCGGCCATATCGAGATCGACTGCCAGTTCTGCAACGAGCGCTACCTGTTCGATGCGGCCGATGTCGCCCAATTGTTCGCCGGCGCAGGCATCGACACCCCTTCCGACACCCGCCACTAAAACGTTTAAGCACAGGTAAATCACCTGACAAACGCCGGAATAGCGCAGTTCTGACGGGAGGGCCCTACTCTTTTTGGGCTTTTCTGGCATAATCCGGCCCACTTTTTTCGCGGTAGTAGTGCGCAACTTTCTACTACAAAACGTTTGGAGCACTCGGCCATAGGCCGACGGGGAACCTCATGACGCAAGCCAACAACGCCGTATACACCGATCTGAGTGTTGACGATCTGGTTAAAGAAGCCCTGCAGCGTGGTGAAGGCGTGCTCGCCGATACTGGCGCGCTGGTCGTCGAAACCGGTCACCGTACTGGCCGTTCGCCGGTCGACCGTTTCATCGTTGAAGAGCCTTCCACCCAGGCTTCCATCGCCTGGGGCCCGATCAACCGCAAGTTCCCGGCCGACAAGTTCGATGCCCTGTGGGCTCGCGTCGAGGCCTTCAACAACGCGCAAGAGCATTTCGTTTCCCATGTTCACGTAGGGGCTGCCGAAGACCACTACCTGGCCGTGAAAATGACCACTCAAACTGCCTGGCAGAACCTGTTCGGTCGTTGCCTGTTCATCAACCCGGCCCAGTACAACCCGGCCGGTCGTGAAGAGTGGCAAGTGCTCAACGTGGCCAACTTCGAATGCGTGCCAGAGCGTGACGGCACCAACTCCGACGGTTGCGTGATCCTCAACTTCGCCCAGAAGAAAGTGCTGATCGCCGGCATGCGTTACGCCGGTGAGATGAAGAAAGCCATGTTCTCGGTGCAGAACTTCCTGCTGCCGGCTTCCGACGTGCTGCCAATGCACTGCGCCGCCAACATCGGCGAAGCAGGCGACGTGACCCTGTTCTTCGGTCTGTCGGGCACCGGTAAAACCACCCTGTCCGCCGACGAAAGCCGTTACCTGATCGGTGACGACGAACACGGCTGGGGCGAAGGCGTGGTGTTCAACATCGAAGGCGGTTGCTATGCCAAGTGCATCGACCTGTCCGAGAAGAACGAGCCGGTCATCTGGAAAGCCATCAAGCACGGCGCCGTGCTGGAAAACGTGGTGATCGACGAGGCCAAGCACGCCGACTACACCAACGTCAGCCTGACCCAGAACAGCCGCGCCGCCTACCCGCTGGAGCACGTTGCCAAGCGTTCCGAGAAGAACCTGGGCGGCGAGCCAAACGCGGTAATCTTCCTGACCTGCGACCTGACCGGCGTACTGCCGCCTGTGTCGATCCTCAGCGAAGAACAAGCGGCCTACCACTTCCTGTCCGGCTACACCGCACTGGTGGGCTCGACCGAAATGGGTTCCGGCGGCGGCATCAAGTCGACCTTCTCCACCTGCTTCGGTGCACCGTTCTTCCCGCGCCCGGCTGGTGAATACGCCGAGCTGCTGATCAAGCGCATCCGCGGCTTCGGCTCCAAGGTCTACCTGGTCAACACCGGCTGGACCGGCGGCGGCTACGGCGTCGGCAACCGCTTCAACATCCCGACCACTCGCGGCGTCATCGCAGCGATCCAGAGCGGCGCGTTGATCGGTGCAGAAACCGAACACCTCGACACCATCAACCTCGACGTGCCACTGGCCGTACCGGGCGTTGAAACCGGCCTGTTGAACCCACGTAACACCTGGGCTGACAAAGCTGCCTACGACGAAGCGGCGAAGGCGCTGGCGGGTCTGTTCATCGAGAACTTCAAGAAGTTTGAAGTGAGCGATGCGATCAAGGCAGCGGGTCCTAAGTTGTAAGATTCGAGCGTTGTGAAAAAGCCGCCTCTTGTGGGCGGCTTTTTTGTGCGCGAACGCTTAGTCGGCGATGTGCAGAACCACCGCGCCGACCAGTACCAGCACAACCCCCACCACCTGCACCACCGACAACCGCTCCTTGAAAAACACAAACCCCAAAATCGCCGCAATACCGCCCGACAACGTACTGATCACCGTCACCACCGACACCGACCCCGCCATCGCCCCCCAGGAAAACGCCGAGAACCCACCCAGGTTCATCAAGCTTGCACCGGTCAGCGTTGCGCAGTTTTTCAGCGGTGGGATTTTCAGGCCGTCCTTGATCTTCAGTACCATCACCACCAATACGCAGAGCCCCACCAGGTAACCGAGCCACAGCATGGTGATCGGCCCCAGCGCGGGCAGGGTGTAGCGGCCTTGCAGCCAGAAGCTGGTGCCGTACAGCAAGGCGGCGAGCATGGCGTAGGCGATCGACTGGCGAGGGTTGTTGTGGGGGACGCCGTTGTCTTTATGAATGCTGGAGAGGATCACGCCGATCACGCACACGGCGATGCAGCCCAGTTGCGTCAGGCTGATGTGCTCGCCGCTGGCCCAGGACAGCAAGGTGGTCACCACGCCGTAGGACGTCACCAGCGGCGCGACGATGGCGGCTTTGCCAAGGGCGAAGGCCTTGGACAGCGCCAGGGCGCCGGAGACGGTGAACAGGGCGGCGGCGACGCCCAGGAGCCACACGCTCAGCGGGGCGTCGAGGGATTTGAACAGCACGCTTGGGAGAATGACCAGCAGCACGGTCATGATCAGGAAGCCGAGGGCTTGGCCAAAATACACCGCGCGTTTAACGCCCACGGCTCGGGCATTGAGGCCCACGAGAAAATCCGTACCCCCCCAGAGCAGGGCGGCCAGCAGGCCCATTGTTACGTCCATGTAAGGTCCTTAGTGTTTCAGCTCAGGTTTTCCAGCGTCTGCGTGTCCCAGCTTTGAGTCTTGATGGCCAGGTAGAGCATGCCGAGGGTCAGCGGCACTTTTTCGCCGCGCCCCTTGGCGCGGCGTTTGAGAAACACATCGAACACCGGCGGGTTGAAGTAACGATAAGTGTCGAAGTCGCCCAGGTCGAGCGCAAATTCCTGCTCCAGCGCTTCCATCAGTTGCTTGGCCTCACTGCCGTCGCAGCCGAGGTCGAAGTTGATCGAGGTTTGCAGGCGGATCGTCTTGTGTTTGGGCAGGCCGATTTCTTCGTGCAGCAGTTGCAGGAGTTGCTGCATGACGGGGTCTTCGGGGAAGTTGGGCGCGAGGTTCATGGTGGGGGCACGCAGGAGTGGGTGAGGGGAACGGTTGCGGCGAAGCGAGTATTCGTTTCGAGTGATGAAGAGTGCCAAGCCTATCAAGAATACGAAGACAGGGAGGAAGGGCATTCTGAGGATGACCGCCACATAGGGTAGGAGGAACGTTAAGGTGAGGCCTGTTGCGATAAAAATGAGAGCGAAGCGCTTTCTAAGGGTACGGTCAGTAATCTGATAATGAAGCAACAGGTAGAACCCGAGAAAACACACTAATTGCAGGCAGAAATTCATGGTTTCTCGTACGCCTTGGCTTCGAGTGTCCGGGTGTCCCAGTGCTTTGCTTTGACGGCCCGGTAGAGCATGTCGATGGTTAGAGGGCGCTTTCCCGTGCTGCCTTTTTCCACAAATCGCAAATAGGTATCAAAGCCGCGACGCTTGAAGTAGCGGTTGCTGTTGTAGTCACCTGGTCTCAAACCGAAATCCAGCTTCAGTATTGCCATCAATTGCTTGGCTTCGGCACGATTACATCCGAGGTCGTGGTTGACTGACGTGTTGAGGGAGATGGTTTTGTGTTTGGGCAGACCGACGCCCTCATGCAAAATTTGCAAGAGATGAAGCATGAGCGGGTCATCAGGAAAGTCCGGTGCAAGGTTCAAGGTCGGGGCGATGAATAAAGGGTGAGTGGTTTTAGCCCTGCAATAGATATTTTGGGTGCTCAATAAGCCTATGCCTGTCACGAAGGCGACTATCGGCAGGCTTTCAAGCCGTGCCTCTCTGATCCAAGAGGTGGCATATAACAGAAGTGTTGGGCCGGCTACCAATAGGCCGAGTCCAAGCCATCTTCTGAGCAAGGGCTGCTTTATTGTTCTGTCGACGATGACGGCCAGTGCGAGAAGAAGTAGCAGGTTGATCCACTGAAGGTATTCATTCATTGCATTAGCCACCCTGGAACTGTCGGACCATGGCCGACAGTGATCGCTGGGGGCCAATTCCGCCGTTGACCTGTGCGTCGAGGCCAATTACCACATCACCGGCGTGATAGCTGCGAATGATCCCTTTAATAATCAAGCCAGCAGCTGCCCCAGCGGCGAACCCAACGGCTGGCGATGCCAGGCTCATGGGCGCTGACACGGCGCTGCTGATTAATCCTGCAACGATCTCCCCACGAGTGTTGAGTAAGTCAGCTTGTTGTCGGGTCAGCGGTTTGGAGATCGCAACCGTCATTTTGCAAGGCAGATCGCGAGCAAGCATTTTGCTGTAGAGATCTAGGAGTCTTTGGCGCACTTCGTTTGCAGACGTACCTGCTTCCAGCAGGCAAAGGTTTACCAGTGCAGAGTGATCGGCAGGCGGGACGACAAAACGCAGCACCGTGAAGGTAACCCCGTAGTGGCCGATATGTTGAGTCCTTTCGATGTTCACGGGTATTTGCCGGGGGCTGTTGAAAGGGCGCTAGTTTCAGTCAGAGAAAGGTGAGTTTTGTAGAGGGGCGGGCAGGAGTTTTAAGCAGTTTCGGAAGGGGATGTCGTGGCGCTTGGAGTTTTCTTACAGGGCTTTCTTGGATTTTTGGGTTGGCAGTGATTTTCGGTTGTTAAAGCGTTCAGTGGTACGAGCGAGCTTGCTCGCGAAGAACTCAAGTACGCGACGGTTATACAGAGTTACCGTGTCATCGTTGACGATCTTCGCGAGCAAGCTCGCTCCTACAAAAGCTTAGGTGTATGGCTGTTGAGGTTGCAGCTGCACGTGCTGCGCTGCTTCCAGCAAATCACAGCCGTCCTGAACGAGCAGATACAAGGCGTTGGTGATGTGGGAAATATCTTTGAGGTCGGCATGTTCGAAAGTCAGGCAGGAAAAGGTTTCAAGCAGGTCCGTAGCTGCGCGGATGCGTTGATGGGCGGCGGACTGGATGTCTTCGGCTTTGGCTTGCGTGTCGATGATAAGCGGATGGGTATCGGTGAAGTTGGTGCGTAGCTGACGATAGCGGTCCATCGTTTCAGGTATTTGCATTTCAAGGTACTCGGTTTGCTGTTAGGTAACCGACATCACCGTGGCCAAACGGTGGGTGGCGGACTGTGCGCGGGTTGGCCAGCCGGAAACAGCACTCCGACACGTCCGAAGACGTCCCCCACACAGCCGCCATAGCACTGCGATACGAGACGATAGACGTTCGAAGAGTAAGTAATGGCACTTATGTGTGCTGTTTTTCGAGTGACCAAACCCGGTCGCTGATTTGGCAGCGACGAAGCGAACCTTAGAAGTGAGTCAGTTTCCGGGCAATAAACAGATGGTTTAACTGGACAGGGTTCGATCAAGCCCCGACAGGCCGACTCACACACCGCTCAAAAATCGCCTCCAACCCCCGGTAATCACACGCCACCGCATCAATATTCGCCGGTATCCACGCCGCGTGTTTCACCAGCCACCAGTTCACCGAAAACCCCGCGTTGACGATGATCTGTTCGAACAAGATCCGTTGCGCCCGGCCGTTGCCTTCGCGGAAGGGGTGGATGACGTTAAGGTCGCCGTAGGCCTCGGCAATCCGCGTGATCAGCTCAGCCTGACTCACGCCCACATACCAGTTGGCCTCTTGCATACGCCGGATGATCTTCGCCGCTTCCGGTGGGATGCGTTCCGGGGTGCAGAACAGGGTGTCGCCTTTCTGGATGTTGACGCTGCGCAACTCGCCGGCCCAGTCGTAGAGGTCGCTGAACAGGGTGCGTTGGATGTGTTGCAGGCGGTCGAGGTCGTAGGGCGGAGGGAAGAGCGGGAGGTTGCCTACGGCGATCTCGGATAATTCCCGCTCGGCTTGGTGCAGGCGGGCTTCGTCGTGCAAATCGAGGCGGTTGCGCAGCACGCTGCTACCGGGATAGCAGTACGGATCCTGGCCCACCCCGTATTTGTCGAGCATCAGCGTGGGGTGTTGCGGTACTTGGCGAGGACGGCTTCGCGGGTCGGCAAGGGTTTGTCGACGTCAGCGGGTTGGGTGTCGAACCCTTCCAGGCGCAGGCTGGCCAGGTAATTGGAACGGCGGATCTTGTGGTAGTGATCCTGTTTTTGCTCAAACGTCGGTTCGCTCATGGCAGCGTACTCCTGGGTAGCAAGGCTTTATTGTAGCGCAATGCTTCAGAGGGTAGCCCGGAGAAAAAATCACATCAACGCGTCCCGGTGGGGGCATTGTCTGTTTGCGCTATGGCTACGGGCGCGAGGCGGCGTCGAGGTCCATCAACCCCCGGCCATAGGCTTCGCTGTTGGCATAGATACCCGTTCGATTCGCCGTACTGAGCAGGCGCTCACGCACTTGTTGCGGTGTCATCTCGGGAAAGCGACTCTGCAATGCCGCCAAGGCACCACTGACCAACGCCGCGGCCGGCGAGGTGCCGGCGGTGGGTCCGTAGCTGCCATCCTTGTTGGTGGTCAATAACCCTGCGCCACCATCGCCCCCGGGCACCGCAATGCACCAGCGTGCCGCGAGGCCGCAATAATTGGATTTGAGATTGATGGCCGTGCCGTCGTTCTTGAGGGCCATGACGGCTATCCAGCCTTTCTCCAGTTCCGGCACCAGCGCTGGCAGGCCGGGTTCGGCGAGCGGCTCACGCTTGACCTCGTTACCTGTTGAAAAGACGAATACAGCACCTTCGCCCACCAGTTTTCTTGCCACGTCCAACGAGTCACCCATCAGGCGCTCATAGATGGGAACCTCGTTGGTGTTGGCTTCAATGGGGTTCGCCCATGAATTACTGAAAATGCGTGCCCCCTTGCTATAGGCCAGCTCCCAGGCCTGGGCGATCTCGCTGTCGAAATAGAACGGCTCCTTGTCATCACCGAAACGCATGGGGATCAGTTGGGCGTTGAAGGCGATGCCATGGATGCCCTGGTCGTTCTTGTTGGCGGCGAGAATGCCGGCCATCTGGGTGCCGTGGCCCTTGATGTCGAGGGTGCCTGGCTGCTGTGTCACGAAGTCATAGCCTGGATCGGCCACGCGCCCGTGGAGCTCGGGCAGTGCCTGGTTGAGCCCTGAGTCGATCAGCGCGACTTTAACGCCCTGGCCGGTGCCGCCCCGCGCGTAGAGGGAGGATGCTTTTACAATGGGCAGGGCTTTTTGCTCGAAGTATTCGGGCGTTTCAAAACGCTGTGTATCCGGTTCAGCAGGTATTGGGGCGGAGGCGCCTGCGCAGCCCAGCAGCAATAACGACAGCGTGAACACGACGAGGTGTTGCAGTGAAAACAGTGTGCATCGAGACATCCACGACTCCTTGTCGGGGGTAGGTGATCTGGCGTGTTACTGTCTGCGTTTTTGCGCGGGCTTGCTGGTTTTCTCTGTATCAGTTTGTAGCGTTTATCCCCGACCTTTTCTTGATCGCTGATCTATGTTTTTGATTCCTTCAGCGGTCAACGGAGTGACAGCCTATGCACGACACCCTCCAGCAGGTTTTTGGTTATCCACAGTTTCGTCTGGGTCAGGAAGAGACGGTCAGCGCCGTGCTGGCCGGCCGTTCGGCAGCGGCTATTTTTCCAACGGGGTCGGGCAAGTCCCTGTGTTATCAGCTGTCGGCGGTGCTGCTGCCGCACCTGACGCTGGTGGTGTCACCGCTGTTGGCGCTGATGCAGGACCAACTGGGTTTCTTGCAGCGCCACGGTATTTCGGCGGGCAGTATCGATTCGGCCCAGAGCCGCGAGGACGCCAATGACGTGATGGCCCGCGCGCGTTCCGGCGAGTTGAAGATTCTGATGATTTCCGTTGAGCGCCTGAAGAACGAGCGCTTTCGTAACTTCCTGCAAAGCGTGCAGATCTCGCTGTTGGTGGTGGACGAGGCGCACTGTATTTCCGAGTGGGGCCACAACTTCCGTCCGGATTATTTGAAGCTGCCGGACTACCAGCGTCAGTTCAATATCCCACAAGCGCTGCTGTTGACGGCTACAGCGACGCCTAAGGTGATTGCCGACATGCAGGCGAAGTTCGCCATTGCACCGGACGATGTGGTCACCACGGGCTTTTACCGGCCCAATCTCAACCTGTTGGTGGAGCCGGTCAGCGGTGCGGACAAGCGTCGACGGTTGGTGCAATGGATGGGCGAGCGCGCCGATCAGCCGAGTATCGTCTACGTCACCCTGCAGAAAACCGCCGAGCAGATTGCCGAGCATTTGAACCGCAACGGCATCCAGGCCGAGGCCTATCACGCCGGTTTGCCTCACGATAAACGCGAGGGAATCCAGCAGCGTTTCATGGGCGGGCGCTCCAATTGCATCGTCGCCACCATCGCGTTTGGCATGGGCATCGACAAAAGTGACATCCGCAATGTGGTGCACTTCGACCTGCCCAAATCCATCGAGAACTACAGCCAGGAAATCGGCCGCGCGGGGCGTGATGGGCAACCGTCCGATTGCCTGGTGCTGGCCAACCGCGACAGCCTCAATGTGCTGGAAAATTTCGTGTACGGCGATACGCCGGAGCAGGAGGGCATTCGCCGGGTGCTCGACGAGTTGCAGGCCGCGCGAGGCGATGGGCAGTGGGAGTTTTTGCTCAGGTCTTTGTCGGACCACAGCAACATCCGCGAGCTGCCGCTGAAGACGCTGCTGGTGCAGTTGGAGCTCAAGGGCGTGATTGCGCCGCGTTATGCGTTTTATGCCGAGTACCGTTTCAAGTACCTGATCGAACCCGAGGCTTTGCTCGCACGTTTTACGGGTGAGCGGCAGCAGTTTGTCGCGGCGATCATCCAGGTGTGCAAGCGGGCCAAGACCTGGGCGACGGTGGATTTTGACGCGCTTTATCAACAGCACAATGCCGAGCGTAGCCGGGTGGTGAAGGCGCTGGATTACTTCCAGGAGCAAGGCCTGATCGAGCTTGAGAGCAAGCAGATGACGGAGGTCTACAGCTTACTTGATACCGATTTTGATCCACAGGCGCTGAGCACCGAGTTATACACAGGCTTCAAGCAGCATGAGGTGGGTGAGGTTGCACGGATTCACGCCATGCTCGATCTGTTCGCCACCGAGCATTGCCTGGGTCAACGCCTGGCGCAGTATTTCGGCGATGAAAACGCGCCCCAGCGTTGCGGGCATTGCTCGGTGTGCCACGGCCACGTTGCGCACCTTCCGCCACCGCCAGGTTTGCCGCCGCTTGTGGATAAAAACTTCATGGGGCTGTGCGGTGATTTTATCCACAGGCATCATGAACATACTGGCCACTTGCCTGGGGCGGAACGCCTGACGCGTTTCCTCGGCGGCATCAGCGTGCCGTTGTTTACCAAGTTGAAGGCGCGGGGTATTCCGGGCTTTGCTGCGCTGGAGGATTATCCGTACGCCGAGGTCCGCGAGTGGGCCCAGGCTCATCTGAATGACCTGTAAACCCATTTCACGAGACTTGCCCATGTCTGATTCAGTGCCACAACGCGCCGATTACCCGCACTTCCAGCCGATCATTACGCGCTGGCACGACAACGATGTGTATGGTCATGTGAACAACGTGACTTACTACAGCTTTTTCGACACGGCGGTGAATACCTACCTGATCGAGCAAGGTGGGCTGGATATTCATGACGGTGAAGTGGTGGGATTCGTGGTGAGTTCGGCGTGCGATTATTTCGCGTCGATTGCCTTTCCCGAACGCATCGAGATCGGCCTGCGGGTGGGCAAGCTGGGCAATAGTTCAGTGCAGTACGAATTGGCGGTGTTCAAGCAGGGTGAAGAAGAGGCCTGTGCGGCGGGGCGCTTTGTGCATGTGTTTGTGGAGCGGGGTTCGAACCAGCCGGTGACGATTCCGGGGACGTTGCGCGAGGCGTTGCAGCGGTTGGTGGTGTAGACGCGAACGCCTACACCCTCAGGCCTTAGCGGTGACGGTAGTGATGCTTGTTCTTGCGATGGCCATAGGCATGACCGCGCCCGCGGTGATCATCGCGGTCATAGCGACGGTTATCACGTCCACGGGAGCGACGATCATCGTCATCGCTCTTGTTGCCCATGTAGTTACCCAGCGCGCCACCAGCACCGCCGCCGGCCGCTGAGCCGATCAGTGCGCCAGTGCTGCCGCCGACACTGCGGCCCACTACGTTGCCACCGGCCGCGCCCAAGGCGCCACCAATGGCCGCTTCGCCACGGCTGCGTTTGTCCGCACCCACCGCGCTGCCGCCTGCACCGCCCAGGGCTGCGCCAATGGTCGAGCCGGTGTTGCCGCCGATCGACTGGCCAACAACCGAGCCTAGAACCCCGCCCAATGCGCCGCCCACACCGGCTTCGGTGGTGCCACCGGCCATGGCTGCGCCACTGACCAGGCCAAGGGACAACAAGAGAATCGAGGAGAACTTCATTAGGGGAGACCTCAAGGGGATGACGGCGCGATCCTGAGGCTGTATCGGGGTGGTGACAATAGAAATCCGACCAGTAACACGAGTTGTACACAATTCGCTAAGTTACTGTTTTTGTTGGGGAACTTAAGTTGTTTTTGTGGGTCATTAACTACTTCGGAATGGCCGCTTTTATGCAAAAGCGGCCTTTTTTGTGCCCGAAGATTTATGCAGAGCGCGCCATGATCAGCCCATTGTCACTCGCCGCTTCCAAACGGATCGCCACGAACTTCGACGTCGGCGTATGGCTGCCATCCCCTGTGCTTTCCAGCGGCACCAGTGGGTTCACTTCCGGGTAATAGGCCGCAGCCTGTCCAGCCGGAATATCAAACGCCAGCAGGGTGAAGCCCTTCACGCGGCGCTCGCGACCGTCTTCCCACAGCGACACGATGTCGGCCTTCTGTCCCGGCTTGAAGCCCAGGCGGATGATGTCGGCTTCGTTGACGAACAGCACGTCACGCTGGCCCTTGACCCCACGGTAGCGGTCGTCCAGACCATAAATGGTGGTGTTGTACTGATCGTGGGAACGCATCGATTGCATGATCAGGTCGGGCACACGACCGGTCGCATGAGTGCGTTCGTGGATCAGGTCCTTGGGCAGGATGTTCGGACGGAAGTTGGCGCGGCCCGACGGGGTGTTCCAGCGACGTGCACCGGCAGAGTTGCCCAAGTAGAAACCACCCGGATTCTTGATCTTCTCATTGAAGTCCTTGAAACCCGGAATGGTGTCGGCGATCAGGTCGCGGATGCGCCCGTAATCGGCCACCAGCCAGTTCCAATCCACCGGTTTGCTGCCCAGGGTGGCGGCAGCGATACCGGCCAGAATCGCAGGCTCTGACTTCATCAGCTTCGACAGTGGCTGCAACTGGCCGTTGGAGCCGTGGACCATGCTGAACGAGTCTTCCACCGTCACCGCTTGCGGGCCGTCGGCCTGGATGTCGATGTCGGTACGGCCCAGGCACGGCAGGATCAGCGCGTCTTTGCCGTGCATCAGGTGGCTGCGGTTGAGCTTGGTGCTGATCTGCACGGTCAGGTCGCAATTACGCAGGGCTTCGAAGGTGCGCGGGCTGTCCGGCGTGGCTTGGGCGAAGTTGCCACCCAGGCCGATAAACACCTTGGAGCGGCCTTCAAGCATGGCGTGAATCGCTTCGACCACGTTGTGGCCATTGACGCGCGGCACCTGGAACTGGAAGCGCCGTTCCAGGGAGTCGAGGAACGCCACGGGCGGACGTTCGTTGATGCCCATGGTGCGGTCGCCCTGCACGTTACTGTGGCCACGCACTGGGCACAGGCCGGCGCCTGGGCGGCCGATGTTGCCGCGCAGCAGCATCAGGTTGGCGATTTCCTGGATGGTCGGCACCGAATGGCGGTGCTGAGTGATGCCCATCGCCCAGCACATGATCACGTTCTTGCCTTTGGCGTACATGCGCGCCGCTTGCTCGATCTCCACCAGGGTGAGGCCGGACTGTTCGACGATTTCATCCCAGGAGGTGTCGTCGATCTTGCCCAGGTAATCCAGCACGTTGGCGGTGTGTTCGTTGAGGAAGTCGTGGTCAAACACGGCTTCTTTGCCTTCGGCCTGCGCCTGGCGTTCCCACAGCAGCAGGAACTTGGCCATGCCGCGCAGGATGGCCATGTCGCCACCCAAGGCCGGGCGGAAGTAGGCGGTGTTGGTCGGTTTGTCGCCGTTGGTGAGCATTTCCAGCGGGTGTTGCGGATGCTGGAAGCGTTCCAGGCCGCGCTCTTTCAGCGGGTTGATGCACACAACCTGGGCGCCACGCTTGACCGCCTCGCGCAGCGGTTCGAGCATGCGCGGGTGGTTGGTGCCGGGGTTCTGGCCCCAGACGAAAATCGCATCGGCGTGTTCGAAGTCATCAAAGGTCACGGTGCCTTTGCCGACGCCCACGCTTTGCGCCAGGGCAACGCCGCTGGCTTCGTGGCACATGTTCGAACAGTCGGGGAAGTTGTTGGTGCCGTAGGCGCGCACGAACAGCTGATACAGGTACGCCGCCTCGTTGCTGGCGCGGCCCGAGGTGTAGAACTCGGCCATGTCCGGGCTCGGCAGGGCGTTGAGGTGCTTGCCAACCAGGTCGAAGGCCGCTTCCCAACTGATGGGCGTGTAGCGGTCGGTTTCAGCGTCGTAGCGCATCGGCTCGGTCAGGCGGCCTTGGTATTCCAGCCAGTAGTCGCTTTGCTCCAGCAGGGCCGTCACGCTGTGTTTGGCGAAGAATGCCGCGTCGACGCGACGCTTGGTGGCTTCCCAGTTCACCGCCTTGGCGCCGTTCTCGCAGAACTTGACCATGCCGCTTTCCGGCGAGTCGCCCCAGGCGCAACCGGGGCAGTCGAAGCCGCCGTTCTGGTTGGTCTTGAGCATCATGCGCAGGTTTTTCAGTGCGTTGTCGCTGGTCAGCCAGGCCTGCGCCACGCTGATCAGTGCGCCCCAGCCACCCGCTGCGCCCTTGTAGGGCTTGTAGCGCGGGGTGGGGGTTTGGTCGGCTTGGTGGTGCTGGCTCATGGCTGGTTCTCCATCGCAGGGCTGTAGACCCGCGGCGCACTTTTCTGCGGCAGGTGGATGAGATTGAGGTTATGTCGGCGGGCCCATTGCAGGGCCAGTCCGGTGGGTGACGACAGGCTGACCAGGGTCTGGATGCCCGCGCGCAGGACCTTCTGGATCAACTCCAAGCTGCAACGGCTAGTAACAATCGCCAGGCCGCCTTCGGTCGGAATCTTTTGGCGGATCAAGGCGCCGATCAATTTATCCAGGGCGTTGTGCCGGCCGATGTCTTCCCGGCCAAGCAACAACTCGCCCTGGCTGTTCATGAACACGGCCGCATGCACGGCGCCGCTGTATTGGCCCAGGGGCTGAAAGGCGCTGATACGTTGGCGCAGGCCATCCAGCCACTCGGCGGGCGGCAAGGGCGCGCCGGGCAATACCTGTAAGTCTGGCAGGGCCTGTTCAACGGCTTCCACGCCACACAAACCACAGCCGCTGGTGCCAGCCAACTGGCGGCGCTGCTGCTTGAGGTTCCAGAAGGCGCGGCTGGAGATCTGCACCTGAGCGTATTGGGCTGAGCCCGAGCCGCTGAGTTTCAGATCATAAATATCGCTAACGTCGGCGATAATGCCGCTACCGATGCTGAAACCGACAATAAAGTCTTCCAGGTCCGTCGGCGTCACCAGCATCACCGCTTGGCTGATGTCGTTGTAGGCAATCGCCAACGCCACTTCTTCCGCCAAGGCTGTGCTGGCGGATTCTGTGTGTTCGAGATTGCAATACTGGTAGCTCTGGCTGGCGGCGGGCGCTGGCGTTTCGAGAGCGGGCGCCGCGCAGACTGGGCGCTTGGCGTTCATGGGGCAGTACCACCGGCGGATTGATCAGTGTTTAGACTAGGCGCGACAAAGCGTCGCGTCTAATTGCCAGTACTGATCTACCGATAGATGACGTCGATCAAGATTCGTTTTGCGATTTCTGATACAGCGCGAAACACGCCTCCGCCAGTGCTGAGCGTGGAGCGCTGCGGCGCATGATCAGCCCCAGGCGTGCGAGGGTGTGGGCGTCTTCGATCGGCTGCAGGCGCAGGTGTTCGGTGAGTGCGTCCAGGCCCCCATCCAGCGGCATCACCGCGCAACACAATCCACCGTGCACGGCTTGTAACAATTGATGGACGGCGTCGGTCTGCAGCAACGGTTGCGGGTTGAGCCCACGGCTGTGGAAGTTGTGGTCGATGGATTGGCGAAAGTGCATGCCGCTGGTGAGCATGCCCAACGGCAGTTCGATCAGCGCCTCCCAGCTCAACGGCGTGTCACCGAAACTGAAGAAGCGCTGGTCGTAGAGCAGGCCCATGCGGGTTTCGCCCAAGGCCAGCGAGTCGAAGCGCTCGTTGTCCAGGCGTTCCAGGTAGGACACGCCTAGGTCCAGCCGGTTACTCGCCAGTTGTTCCAGGATCTGCTCCGAGCTGAGGGCCGACAGCTCGAAGCGCAGGCTTGGGTGTTCTTTATGCAGTTGCTGCATCAATGCCAAAGGATCAAAGCTCGACAGCGGCACCACGCCCAGGCGCAACGTACCCACCAGGTTGCCGCGACAAGCCGCCGCCTCGGCCTGCAGGCCGTCATACGCCGCCAGTACCGTGCGTGCCCACGCCAGCACGCGCTCGCCGGGTGCGGTAAAGCCTTCGAAGCGCTGGCCACGATTGACCAATGGCAGATCAAGCTCTTCCTCAAGGTTGCGCAGGCGCATCGACAGGGTCGGCTGGGTGATGTGGCAACGCGCCGCCGCCTGGCCGAAGTGACGGGTTTCGTCGAGGGCGATGAGGAATTTCAGCTGTTTGATGTCCATCTTCGCTCCAGGGCTTATTCCAATGGCGGGGGGATTCTAGCGCGTTTGGGTCTTTGGCCGGGCCGGAACCCAAATCCGTAGGACTGGTCTAGTCTTGGGCATCTGGAAATCAAAACCCAAGGAGAGCGCACTATGAGTATTTTTAGCTTTGTAAAGGAAGCGGGCGAGAAGTTGATTGACCTGCTGACTCCGGGTAACGCCAACGCGAGTGAGGACCTGAAAAAACATATTGAGAAAGTCGGCCTGGGCAATCCAGACGTTCACGCCACCGTCGAGGGCGACAAGGTCACGCTTACCGGGACAGTTGCCAGTCAGGAAGAGAAAGAAAAAGTCCTTCTTGCGGCAGGTAATATCGCCGGTGTGGCCAGTGTTGATGACCAGATCACCGTATCCGGCCCGGCCGTGGCTGCCGCCCGTTTCGTCGTGGTGAAAAAGGGCGACACCCTCAGCGCGATTTCCCTGGCGGTGTATGGCAACGCCAACCAGTACAACAAAATCTTCGAGGCCAACAAGCCGCTGTTGTCGCACCCGGACAAAATTTATCCAGGGCAGACACTGCGTATTCCTGAGTAAAACGCAGAGCAAAATGTGGGAGCGGGCTTGCCCGCGAAAGCGGAGTGTCAGTCACTGGATGTGTTGCTGATACACCGCATTCGCGAGCAAGCCCGCTCCCACATTGGTTTAGAGCCCGGCAATGAGGTCGCGATAGTCATCCACCGCTGCGAACTCCGCCGTGTCCTTTGGCCCCTTCTGGCTGTCCGGTTCCTTCACCGCCAGCAAATGCCCCACGCCAAAGTCCCGGGCGCTACGAAGGATCGGCAGTGTGTCGTCAATAAACAGGCTGCGGGCCGGGTCGAAGTGGATGTCGGCTTGCAGGGCATCCCAGAACTGCGGGTTTTCCTTGGCGAAACCGTAGTCGTGGGAGCTGATCAACCGTTCGAAATACGGCGCCAGTTCAATGCGTTCCAACTTCAATGACAGCGAATCACGATGAGCGTTGGTGATCAGGATCACACGCTTGCCGGCCTGTTTGATTGCCGCCAGGAAGGTGTCTGCGTCCGGGCGCAGGGCGATCAGGTGGGCGGTTTCCAGCTTGAGTTCGCGTACCGGGATCTTCAGTTCCGCACTCCAGAAATCCAGGCAATACCATTGCAACTGTCCGGCGTTACGCTCGAACAGAGGCTGCAACTCCATTTGCGCCATGGCCCGGCTTACTCCGTGCAACTCGGCGTAGCGCTGGGGCAGGTGCTCCATCCAGAAGTGGTTGTCGAAATGCAGGTCGAGCAGGGTGCCGTCCATGTCCAGCAGGACAGTGTCGATGGCGTGCCAGGGCAAAGAGGGCATGGGGCGTTCTCATGTAAGTAAAGATATCCGACACAGACAATCGGAAAAGCCACGGTATAGTAACCCGATCACGCCAAGGAGCCGCTCATGCGCCAGAAACCCACCGTCCTCGCCCGCGAAATAGTCGCCAGTAGCCGTTTGTTCCGCGTGGAGGAAGTGCAACTGCGCTTTTCCAATGGCGTTGAACGGACCTACGAGCGTCTGGTGGGCCGCGGTGCCGGTTACGGCGCGGTGATGATCGTGGCGATGATCGACGCGGACCATGCGTTGCTGGTGGAAGAATACTGCGGTGGCACCGACGAATATGAATTGTCTTTGCCCAAGGGCTTGATCGAACCCGGCGAAGACGTACTGGCCGCCGCCAACCGCGAGCTCAAGGAAGAGGCTGGCTATGGCGCGCGGCAGTTGGAACACCTCACCGAACTGTCGCTGTCGCCTGGCTACATGAGCCAGAAAATCCAGGTGGTATTGGCCACCGATCTCTATGAAGAACGCCTGGAAGGCGATGAACCTGAGCCGATGCGTGTGGACCGGGTCAACCTGCGTGAGCTGTCGATGCTCGCGCAAAACGAGCAATTCAGCGAAGGCCGCGCCCTGGCCGCGCTGTACCTGGTACGAGACCTGTTGACCCAGCGTGGAGCGTTTAGCGCATGAGCGAACTGTTTTTAGGCCACCCGTTTATTGCCCCTGTGATCGAACTGGCTCGTCAGGCCGGTGAAGTGATTTTGCCGTACTGGCGCGCCGACGTGGCCGTGACCTCCAAAGCCGACGATTCGCCCGTGACGGCAGCGGATCTGGCTGCTCATCACCTGATCCTGGCCGGCCTGACCGCGCTGGACCCCAGCATTCCGGTGCTGTCCGAGGAAGACGCCGACATCGACCAGAGCGTGCGCGCTGGCTGGCAGCGCTGGTGGTTGGTGGACCCATTGGACGGCACCAAGGAATTTATCGCCGGCAGCGAAGAATTCACCGTGAACATCGCCCTGATCGAACAGGGCCGCGTGGTGTTCGGCGTAGTGTCGATGCCCACCAGCGGTCGTTGCTATTTCGGTGGCGCCGGCCTGGGCGCCTGGCGTTCGGATGTGAATGAGGCACCCAAGCAGATCCAGGTGCGCCAGGCACCGGCAGCGGGCGAGTCGTTTACGGTAGTGGCCAGCCGTCGGCATTCCAGCCCCGAGCAGGAGCGTCTATTGGACGGTTTGAGCGAAGGCTTGGGCGCATTGAAGCTGGCGAATATCGGCAGCTCGTTGAAGTTCTGCCTCCTGGCCGAAGGCAGTGCGGATTGCTACCCGCGACTGGCGCCGACGTCACAGTGGGATACCGCCGCCGCCCAGGGCGTGCTGGAAGGGGCGGGGGGCGAGGTGTTGGAGTTGAGCGGTGAACCGTTCAGCTATCCGGCGCGGGCATCGTTGTTGAACCCGTTCTTCCTGGCGTTGCCGGCCAAGGCTGCATGGCGTGAGCGGTTGCTGACGCTGGCCCGTTCCTGAGGCCACAGCAGATCAAACTGTGGGAGCGGGCTTGCTCGCGAAGGCGGAGTGTCAGTCACTGAATGTGTATCTGACACACCGCTTTCGCGAGCAAGCCCGCTTGTATGTTTAGACTTGAAGGGGTGGGCGGGACTAAAAGCCCGATTCCGACTCTAGCCAGTACGGACCGTGGGAGACTTCTCGTCCCATCCCTTCTACCCAAAGCGCCGATAAGGAATGCATCGGTAAAAACCGACGATAGAGGCAAGCCAGCGCTCCGGTAGACCCCGACAAGCATATAAACCCTAGCTTCGAGGATTCGTTATGACAATCCTTAACTCGCCAACGGTAGTGGGTATCGATGTGGCCAAGGCCGAAATCGTCGCTTACCGTGAAGACTTGGAAACCATTCAAATCGTCGCTAACGACCGAGGAACTCTTGGTCGCTGGCTCAAAACGCTGCCTGCGCAAAGCTCAATTGCCCTGGAAGCCACCAGCATTTATCACTTGGACACCGT
>NZ_JACARN010000123.1:0-10296 GCF_013386605.1 Pseudomonas sp. IPO3749
GCCAAGGCCGAGATCTACCGATTGATTTCATTCCTCGCCAGCGAAGGCATGGCCGTGATCATGATTTCCTCCGAATTGCCCGAAGTGCTGGGCATGAGCGACCGGGTCATGGTGATGCACGAAGGCGAATTGATGGGCACCCTAGACCGCAGCGATGCGACCCAGGAAAAAGTCATGCAGTTGGCCTCCGGGATGACGGCAGTCCACTGACGTACAGAATAAGAAGGTGATTGGCTATGAACGCAATAACGGACAACAAACCTGCGACGGTGCCCACTAAAAGTCGTCGACGCATGCCCACCGAGCTGAGCATCTTCCTGGTGCTGATCGGCATCGGCCTGGTCTTCGAGCTGTTCGGCTGGATCGTGCGGGACCAGAGTTTCCTGATGAACTCCCAGCGCCTGGTGCTGATGATCCTGCAAGTGTCGATCATCGGCCTGCTGGCGATCGGTGTGACCCAGGTCATCATCACCACGGGGATTGATCTGTCCTCTGGCTC
The DNA here is from genome assembly GCF_013386605.1 of Pseudomonas sp. IPO3749. Classification (NCBI taxonomy): domain Bacteria; kingdom Pseudomonadati; phylum Pseudomonadota; class Gammaproteobacteria; order Pseudomonadales; family Pseudomonadaceae; genus Pseudomonas; species Pseudomonas sp. IPO3749. The sequence continues at coordinate 500 of NZ_JACARN010000123.1, forward strand.
GGTGCTGGCGCTGTCGGCGATGATCGCCGCGAGTCTGGCCCAGACTTCCGACTTTTCCCGTGCGGTGTTCCCGAGCCTGACCGACTTGCCGGTGTGGATCCCGGTGGCGATGGGGCTGGGTGTGGGGCTGCTGGCGGGGGCGATCAACGGCAGCATCATCGCGGTAACCGGCATTCCGCCGTTCATTGCGACCTTGGGCATGATGGTTTCGGCCCGTGGCCTGGCGCGTTACTACACGGAAGGCCAGCCGGTGAGCATGCTCTCGGACTCCTACACGGCCATCGGACATGGCGCGATGCCGGTGATTATCTTCCTGGTGGTGGCGGTGATCTTCCATATCGCCCTGCGTTACACCAAGTACGGCAAGTACACCTACGCCATCGGCGGCAACATGCAGGCGGCGCGTACCTCGGGCATCAACGTCAAACGCCACTTGATCATCGTGTACAGCATCGCCGGACTCTTGGCTGGCCTGGCGGGTGTGGTGGCCTCGGCACGTGCAGCGACCGGCCAGGCCGGCATGGGCATGTCCTATGAGCTGGATGCGATTGCTGCGGCAGTGATCGGCGGTACCAGCCTGGCGGGCGGAGTAGGGCGCATCACCGGCACTGTGATCGGCGCGCTGATCCTTGGGGTGATGGCGAGCGGGTTTACCTTCGTCGGTGTGGACGCGTATATCCAGGACATCATCAAAGGCTTGATCATTGTGGTGGCGGTGGTGATCGACCAGTATCGCAACAAGCGCAAGCTCAAACGCTGACTCAATCTAAAAGTGTGGGAGCGGGCTTGCTCGCGAAAGCGGTGTATCAGTCACAGGTGTGTTGACTGGGAGACCGCATTCGCGAGCAAGCCCGCTCCCACAGGGGCTCATCGCCGGTCAGTTTCAACCGTTTGTCTTCTATATAGCTCCACAACACTGAATTTCTTGCTATAAACGCACTCCGATGACCATTCGCCGAGCCCGTCCTGGTGCTTTTGGGGGTTATCTCGGAAAAATTGCCTGTCTTTTCAGTTGCTGCGCCCTCAAGTCGGCCTTAGACTGCCGCCCCTCGTAAATTGAGTGCCGGGTGGCGCTTGAAATGGATGGCGCCCTTCCGAGACCTGCAGAGGCCTTCCGGAACGCTCCCTTATTCGCCTTAATGCACGTATTTTTTATAGAGAAATCAATGACAAAGGAAAAGTTGCTGGCCATGCCGGCGGATGACTACATGAATGCCGAACAGCACGCTTTTTTCGAGCAGTTGCTGCAAGACATGAAAGTGGAACACCACGAGCGCATTGAGCAGAACCGTATCGCCATTGAAAGCCTGGATACCCCGGCTGACCCGGCTGACGCTGCTTCCGTTGAAGAAGAGCGCACCTGGCTGGTCAACGCCATTGACCGCGACCAGCGCATGCTGCCGCAGCTGGAGCGTGCACTGGAGCGCATCAAGGAAGATTCCTTCGGCTGGTGCGATGACAGCGGCGAGCCTATCGGCCTCAAGCGCCTGCTGATCAGCCCCACCACCAAGTACTGCATCGAAGCGCAAGAGCGCCACGAGCAGATCGACAAGCATCAGCGCCAAGCCTGATGCGGTGAAGCGGGGGACCGTCCAGCGGTTCCCCGGAAATGACCCGTTACACCCCGTCTATTGATCTGCTGCAAGCCACCCCACTAAAGGCCCATGGATAATGGCCCGATAGTGGCGTTTAATGCAGCGACAATAATGACAAGCAGTGGGGTAACGAAGATGGCTGGAGACGGATCTCTGATGGGCGCAGCAGTGTCACCGCAAACGGTGGCGCGCGGGCTGCCCGGCTGGCTGACGCCCCTGTTGCAGAGCACCGCCCTGGTGTTGGTCCTGCTTGGGTTGGCGCTCGCCAGCCTGCCGCTCTACCTTTGCCTGCCACTGGCTCTGCTGGTGATCTGGCTGCCTCGATTGAAAAGTCGCACCCCTGTTATCGCGTCTTCCGATGCCGTCGATGCCATCGGCGAATTGACGCGCGACCTGTCCTACACCACCAGTCATAACGCATTGTCCGCCGCCGGTGTGGCCTATTCGGTCAAGCAACTGGCGGCGCGCGTGCAATCGCAGCTGGGCGCGGCCAAGCAGATTGTCAGCAGTGCCGAGGTGATGATCGGCACTGAAAAGGTCACCTCCCAACTCAGCCGTGAAGCGCTTGGTGCCGCCAGCCAGGCCCATCAACGCAGCACCGAAGGCCGTGAAGTGCTGGCCCAGTCGATCACCCGCATGCACCAGCTCAGCCAGCGTGCGAATGCCAGCCGTGAACTGATCGAAGCCTTGAGCCTGCGCAGCGAAGAAATCCAGCGGGTGACCCTGGTGATTCAGTCCATTGCCAGCCAGACCAATCTGCTGGCACTCAACGCGGCCATCGAAGCGGCGCGGGCCGGTGAGCATGGGCGCGGGTTTGCGGTAGTTGCGGATGAAGTGCGTGGGTTGGCGGGGCGTACGGCCACGGCCACCGATGAAGTCGGGGTGATGGTCGCGGATATCCAGCAACGCACCGCCCAGGTGGTGGAGCAGATTCGCCAGCTCTCAGCGGACCTGCATACCGGCGTCGAGCAGGTGGAGCATGCCGGCGAGCAGTTGCAAAGCATTGCCAGCCTGGCGGCCGATGTGGAAGGCCAGGTCAATGAGATCGCCCAGGGCACCGACACCAATCGCACTCAGCTGGACAGCCTGTTTCATGCGGTGGAACAGATGCGCAGCGACTTGGCCGTCAGCGACCAGCAAACCCGCCAGTTGGCCGACGCTGCCGTGCAGATGGAAGGCCAGGCCGAAACCATCAGCGAGCGCCTGGCGGAAGTCGGGCTGGATGACTATCACCAGCGCATCTACGACCTGGCGCGCGAGGGGGCGAGCCGGATTGCTGCGCAATTCGAAGCCGACGTGCAACAGAACCGCATCAGCCTGGATGACCTGTTCGACCGCAGCTACACACCGATCGCCAACACCCGCCCGAGCAAGTACCACACCCGGTTCGACGGCTACACCGACCAAGTGTTACCGGCGATCCAAGAAGCGCTGCTGCCACGCCATGAAGGCTTGGTCTTCGCCATTGCCTGTACGCCGCAGGGCTATGTGCCGACGCATAACAAGGCGTTTTCCCATGCGCTGACCGGCGATGCGCAGGTGGATGCGGTGCAGAATCGCACCAAACGCAAATTCGAAGACCGCACCGGGATCCGTTGTGGCAGCCACCAGCAGGCGGTTTTGTTGCAAACCTATACCCGCGACACCGGAGAGCTGATGCACGACTTGTCGGTGCCGATCATGGTCAAGGGCCGGCATTGGGGCGGCTTGCGCCTGGGCTATAAACCCGAGGCAGTAAAGGGCGGGCGCTAGGGATTGTTGCCGTTTATGCAATGGAGCTATTCCGGGGATAGCTTTTTCCAACTGGAAGAAAACCGTAGCATGGCCAACATTGTTAGCCAGCTAACTAATGCTGCGGAGAAGCTTCATGCAAAACAAAGTCGATGTTGCCGTGATGATAGGCAGTGGCGTACCCCCAACCCTGCGTGCACTGGGCCAGAAGGCATGCTGGGTGGTGTTGCTCAACGGTGAGCAGCGCGGTACCGCGTTCGCCAGTCGCGATGAGGCGGAGGAGTGCAGGGCTGCCTGGCAGGCGCTGTTGCGCCTGGAACAGTCGGACAGCCTGCATTGAGACGGGTTTATTGCGATTGATGCAGACGTTGATTCAGCTCATCCACGGGAATCGCCCATTCAGCATCCTCGCGCAGCTCCTCTTTCAGAAAGGCCGCTTGTTGTTCAGACCAGAACGGTGCATCGATCAGCTTTACGTCTTCCGGCAAAGGGTGCGCGACGATAAACGCGTCGATGGCGTCCGGGGTTGAGTCCAGGCCCAATTGTTCGAAGAGGGTTTCGAGGGTAGGGATTGGCGCGTCCATATCGTTCTCCATGCAGGGGGTGGTTATGCATGGGAGGGTCGTGGCGCAGCAGAGTTCTATCGGATTGTCAGGAATTCAACGCCCCGGCATCCACAGCAGCTTTCAAGGCCTTGGCGGATTCCTTGGCTGCAATGGCAGCAGCGTCAACGGTTTTGAACCAACGGTCTTTTTCCACCTGGTGTGTAGTCACAGTGGTCAGCGGAGGCTTGGCCCGCATGATGATCACTGCTTGGAACTCACCGTCTACTTCCCTTGCGTCGCCATGGATGAAAAATTCGCCGATATCAAATTCCGTCACGTAGAGCCTTCCCTTGGAGATAACTGCACTGGAGAAACCTGGCCCGCAGGGCACAAAGTTCAGTGGACGGGCCAGTATGGCAGTTGTTGCGGGTCGGCGGCGCAGTTAAGTTATCGTGCGGACGAAACGACTGCTCCGTGAGGGGCTTGCAGCTGGGCTTCAAGTGTCTTGGCCAGTTCACACGCCTTGACATGGCCGCTGCGAAAGCCTTTTATTCGACCACTGAGCACTTCACGAATATGAAAGAAGTTCTTGCCGGCAGGTACGACTTGGTAAAGAACCGAATCCGAGTACCCGTCGAAGCCGCCCAAGCGGTAGTATTGAGCCTCGCCCTGACGTGATGAATGGGGGGGCGAAGACATTGCATTGTAGGTTGATCGTTGCATGGCCTGCTCCTTTCGATCGATCTGGTTGACTTGATTGCAACGTTTTGGGTGGTTTTAATCGGTACTGCTGTTTTAGTATTGTCGTCGACGACCAGCGCCCGGTTCCATGACAGCGTGTTTATTTGTGTTTGCGTGTCGGAAAACTGCATTTTTAATTGGGTTATTTTCTGAAGTGGGTCGGCCCGTATTCTCGGGCCATTGAACCTGTGATCTCCTGTGCTGCCAGATGACCTTGCACAAGGTCCATCGCGTACGTCTGTACTAGTCTTATGGTGTGACAGCGGGTTCTTCTTCAGTTTTTTTCAAAGAATGAGTGATGTGATCGTGCCGTAATGGCCGTTTTTTTGTGCTGCCCGCTCTGGCGGACGGCGCTCTTTTCGATGTGGGGGCGTTTCCTTGGCAGTCAGTAATCTGGATATGCACGCGTTGTTCGTGCTGGGTGATTTGCGCGCAAAGTTGGTCAAGCAGTTTCAATCCCGTTTTGTTTACATCACTGAGCAGACGCCGGAAGGCATCTACATCGCCGAAATCGATACCGAGGCGGCATTGGTTGTGGATGACAAGCCGCGCCTGGAACTCAAGGTCGGCGATCACTTTCGCGCAGCGGTATTACCCAGCCGTGAAGGTGGCAAGTTCGAGCTGAAGTTTCGCGACATCAAGTTGACCGTCTATGGCCTGGGCGACTACGCCTTTGTGTCCTCGGCCGAAGGCCAGGGCATCGTGTTCAAGGAAGGCCACAGTGTGATGCTGGTGTTTGCCGCCAACGAGCAGTTGCAGGAAGGCCTGACCAAGACCCTGAAGGCCGTGACCGGCAAGGCCGCCAAATGGCGCAAGGGCGAACTGGTAACCTTCAAGGCCAGCGAATAAGCATCAAATTCCTCGAACACCCCTTATCTCCCGGAACCTCTACTACAGTTGAGTTGACTTAACTATTCAGAGGCTTCGCGCATACGTAGCAAAGCCGTCCGCTGTCTGCTGCGTTATCGCGAGGTGCAAGGGCATGAAAGGATTGAGAACACTGCTGGCTGCCTCCCTGACGACCTTGAGTCTGTCAGTGGCCCCTCTGCCGGTTTCGGCCGCCGAGGCCCCGATACACTTTGCCGATTTGAACTGGGAAAGCGGCAGCCTGATTACCGAAGTACTGCGAGTGATCGTCGAGAAGGGCTACGACTTGCCCACCGATACCTTGCCGGGCACCACCATCACCCTGGAGACCGCCCTGGCGAAGAACGACATCCAGGTGATCGGCGAAGAATGGGCCGGCCGCAGTCCGGTGTGGGTCAAGGCCGAAGCCGAAGGCAAAGTGGTTGGGTTGGGCGATACGGTCAAAGGCGCGACTGAAGGCTGGTGGGTGCCGGAATACGTGGTCAAGGGTGACCCCGCCAAAGGCATCAAGCCTTTGGCGCCGGAGCTCAAGAGCGTGAAGGACCTGGCGCGTTACAAAGATGTGTTCAAGGACCCGGAATCCCCCGGCAAGGGGCGCTTTCTCAACAGTCCCATCGGCTGGACCTCGGAAGTGGTCAACAAACAGAAGCTCAAGGCCTATGGGTTGGACGACAGCTATGTGAACTTCCGCAGTGGCTCGGGCGCGGCACTGGATGCCGAGATCGCCTCATCAATCCGCCGGGGCAAACCGGTGCTGTTCTACTACTGGTCGCCAACCCCGCTGATGGGGCGCTACAAGTTGATCCAACTGGAAGAGCCGCCCTTTGATGCCGAGGCGTGGAAGACGCTGACGGATGCGGATAATCCTGATCCGAAGCCCACGCGCTCGTTGGCGTCCAAGTTGAGTATCGGGGTGTCGACGCCGTTCCAGAAGGAGCATCCGCAGATTGCGCAGTTCTTCGAGAAGGTTGAGTTTCCGATTGAGCCGCTGAACAAAGCCTTGGCAACCATGAGTGAAAATCATACGGCGCCACGGGACGTGGCCCAGGCGTTTTTAAAGGAACACCCAGAAGTTTGGAAGGCCTGGTTGACCGAGGATGTGGCGCAGAAGGTTCAGGCAAGCCTGAAATGATCCCGGATCTAACTGCCAGGTGAGGATCAAATTGTGGGTGCTGGCAAGCCAGCTCCCACATTGGCCTGTTTTTCCAAGGCTAGAACTTGGTTTGCACCGCCAGCTCAAATGTCCTCGGCGAGCCCAGGTAATACGCCGGCGACACATGCGCAAATTCGGCATACACCTCATTCGTCAAATTGCGCACCCGGCCCGTCACCGAGGTGTGCGAATCGACCTTATAGCGCAGGAACGTGCCGAACAGCGTGTAGGCTGGCACCGTCTGGGTGTTGGCGTTATCCGCGTACACCTCGGCCACATATCGCGCATCCACGCCCCCTTGCCAATCTTCGGCAAAATCATAGGTCAGCCACAGGTTACCCACGCGCTTGGGCACGTTGGTTGGCGTATTACCTTTACGCGAGACCACCGCGCCACTGGCGATTTTCTCGTTGAAGTCGTCGTACTCGGCGTCGACCCAGGCGAAGTTGCCCTCTGCTAGCAGCCTTGGCGTGATGCGCAACGAACTGGCCAACTCGATGCCTTTGGATGACTGCGCGCCGACCGGAATGCTGTTGGTCGGGTCCTGCGGGTCGGTCACGGCAAAATCCTTGCGCTCGATCTTGTACGCGGCCACGGTGGCCGAGCCACGGCCGTCCAGGTAATCGAACTTGCTGCCCACTTCCCACTGTTTGCCCGTCGAAACATCAAACACTTGCGTGGTGGTGTTCGGCTGCTCGGCGGCGGTGCTGTATTGCACATACATGTTGGCCGACGGGATGAACTGGTAAGTCAGGCCGACGCGACCGGTCACCGGTTCCCAGCTGCGCTTGAAGTGGCGGGGATTGGTGGCGGTGATCGCGCGGTGGTTGGTGACGTCCAGGTCGATGGCGTCGTAACGCAGGCCGGTGAGCAGTGAGAGTTTATCGGTGAGCCCCAGGCGGTTCTCCACGAACAGCGCCTTGGTGGTGACCTCGTTGGTCTTGTCCTTGCCGAACTTTTCACGGGTTCGCGGGATGTCGTAGAAGTGTCCAGGGTTGTAGTGGTTCGGGTCCACGCTGCTGTTGCCCGGCACATTCAACGGGGTGTTGGTGGTGCTGTTGACCTTGTATTCGAAACCGCCAGACCAGGTGGTCGATAGGCCAAAAAAACTGTCATCGTGGCGCAGCTCGAACTGGTTGCCGTTCTGTTCGCCCTGGTGGCGTACCTGATAGGCCGTCGAGCGGTTCACCGCGCTGTTATCGGCGTTGTATTGGTAGGTTTCCAGGTTGCGATAATCACGCTGGCTGTCCAGGTGATAGAGGGTGTTTTTCAGGGTGGTGTTGTCGTTGAGGCGGTAGTCGATGATCGAGCGCGCCCAGATCGTGCGCTGTTCATAGCGGCCGTCAGCAACGTTGTAGTTGTTGAAGCGGTTGTGCTTGTCGATCTTCAGCTCGCCCACCTTGGGATTGAGCACCGGCGTACCCCAGTAAGGGCTGTCTTCATGCTCATCCTGGTATTCCAGCGCCAGGGTGTGAGACAGGTTGGGCGTGAGGTCGCTGAGCAGGGAAAACGCCAGGCTCCAGGCCTCGCGCTGGTCGCGGTCGATGTAGCTGTGATTGGTGTTGCGGCTTACATCCAGGCGCGCGTAGTGCTGCACCTCGGCGCCAGGTTCGGTCAGGGCGTGATTGACGCCAAACGCCATGCCGGCGGTGTCATAGCTGCCATAGGTGAGCTGGCCTTCGGCGGCCTGTTCCTCGCGGGTGGCCAGCTTGGTCACGTAGTTGAGCGAACCGCCCACGGAGCCGGCGCCGTTGATCAAGGAGGAGGGGCCGCCTACCAGCTCCACCCGATCATAGATCCACGCATCCACTGGCCGGGCCAGGCCGGTGGCGATATTGATCCCGTTGAACATCTGGGTGATCTGGCTGCTGGTAAAGCCACGGTAGGAGACAAACCCGCCAAATCCTGGCGGGGCGCTGGCATTCACGCCAGGCAAGGTGTTGGCGGCATCGCGGAAGGTCTTGGCGCCGTGGCGCTCGATGTCATTGCGGTTGGCGATTGCCACCGACGCCGGGGTTTCGCGCACACTCAAGCCCAAGCGCGAAGCCATGCCGCTGGATTGATCCAGGGCCAGGCCAGGCTCGACGGTTTGTTCGCCATCAATGGTGGTCGGGGCCAACTCAAGGGCCCAGGCGCAGACAGGCAGGCAGCCGAACAGGCCCGCCAGCAGGGGAAGATGTTTCATGGTTGAATCCTGAAAAACTTGGCTTGAAAACAACGCACAGCCGCCCGTACGTCCTCGCGGAAACGGTGGTCAGTGCAGATTGGAAAGCGAAGGGATCAGGCGAAAGCAGGCGGTGCGCGCGGATTAGCCGCAGGCCAGGTAAAGCGGGCAGGAATGTCGGCAGCCAGGACAATGGCCGGCGGCGGTGCATGGGGCTGTGGCAGTACTGCCACATTCAAGCTGGAACTCAGCGCCGGGCCCATGCCACCGGTGGAACACAGCGGGCAACCAAACGCCTTGGACAGCGTTGGCAGGTTCTCTTCAGTGGAGTTGGACGGCTTGGGCGCCTGGGTGCGCGGGTCTACGGTACAAAACTGACCGCCGATGCCATTGAGCTGCATCCCGACCATCTGCCCATGACCGATACTGCAGGCGAACACATTGAACAGGACGCAGCAATAGAGCATCCAGGCAATGAGCGAGCGGTCGGCACGAGCGATTTTCATGGGGCGGCACTTTACCATCAGCTGCCGACGAAATGCCTGCAAAAAATCTCCAGGCGACTATCCTCTTTCGCACCTTTTAAGGGAGAGCCAGCCATGAGCTTTGTGGTCGCACGATGGATTGTCGGCATTTTCACCTTCATCAGCATGGTGCATCTGTACTGGGCTGCCGGCGGAAAACTCGGCTTCCAGGCCGCTATCCCCCAATTGCCCGGCGAATTCGCTCGCGGGCCGAAATCGGCGTTCAAACCCTCGGCGCTGGCTACGTTTCTGGTTGCCATGGGGTTGGTGGGGATTGCATTGATGGTCTGTCTGCGGGCGGGGCTGTATTTCTCGGCGGTGTCCCACGGGGCCTTGCAGTGGGGAATCAGCGCGATTGCGGTGGTGATGTTTGCCAGGGCGATTGGGGATTCGGAGTTGGTGGGGTTTTTCAAGAAGGTCGGTGGTTCGCGGTTTGCGCGGCTGGATACGTATTTTTATTCGCCGTTGTGTCTGGTG
>NZ_JACARN010000124.1:0-14894 GCF_013386605.1 Pseudomonas sp. IPO3749
TCGAGGGCGGCCTTGGCGCGGATGATCGCGGCGGAGTCGTTGGCGGTCACATTACGGGCTTCCAGCGCTGCGGCGGCGCCGGCACCGTCGAGACGGTCCATGTTGGCTTCGCTGGCGTGGCCGGCGTTGGCGCCCTTGATCACCGCTGCACCGGTGTCTTCGTTGTCGACTTCATCCCAACTCAGCATGGAAATGCTCCTTCCTGGTATTCGAAAAATAAGTGTTTTTGCAGGCTTCAAGGCATTGAAATACTGCGCATAGTGTGGTCGGTAAATACCGATACTGCACACTATGTAGTGGTCTGTTTTGTTTGTTGGCACACTATATGGTGTGTAACAACGATGGTCAACGCACAAGACGACCACCATCGTCGCAGGGGGTATGAGCAAAACTCACCGCCCCATGACTTTTAATGGTTACGGCCGCTTTCCTACCCAGTGCTAAAAATTCGCCAACCAGCTCCCCATAACAACAACGAGCGTTTGCGCAATGAAAACACTGGATCTCTACATCGGCGAAGGTTTCGAAGGCCCGGGCGTCAACGCGGCCCACATCAATATCCTGATCGGCCCACGCAACGGCCCGGCGGGCCAGGCCTTCGCCAACAGCCTTGCGTCGCCAAGCCAGGGCCATTGCCCGTTCATGGTGATTGCCCAACCGAATATCCCGGTCAAGCCCATGACCCTGTACGTCAACAAGGCTGAAATCAGCAGCGATTTGCACGGCAACGCCACCTGGGGCGCGTCCCAGGCCGGTATCGCCAAGGCGGTGCTGGAAGCCCTGCTCGACGGCACCTTGCCGCCTGAAGCCGAGGACGAGTGGGCCATCGTCACCGCGAACTGGGTCAACCCAGGCTGCGATGACCTGGATGCCATCTACCTGAACAACTACAACGCCTGCCGCACCGCGATCCGCGCCGCCCTGACCGGCACGCCGTTCACCGCGCAGTTGGCCGACGTGGTCAACCACATCAGCAACCCTTTCTACACGCCAAAGGCCTGAGGAGATTCCCATGCAATACACTCGATTGGGCAACTCCGGCCTGCAAGTCTCGCGCCTGTGCCTGGGCACCATGAACATGGGCACCCCGGACTGGAAACCGTGGATTTTCGACGAAAAGCAAAGCGAGCCCATCGTCGCCCACGCCCTGGCCAACGGCGTCAACTTCATCGACCTGGCCGACTTCTATTCCGCTGGCGTCGGCGAAGAAGTGGTGGGGCGCATCCTCAAGCGCGTGGCGCGGCGTGACGAGATCGTCGTCACCACCAAGGTCGGCTACGGCACCCGCAGCGGCATCAACGCCAGCGGTCATTCGCGCAAGCACATCATGGACAGCATCGACGCCTCCCTCAGCCGCCTCGGCATGGATTATGTGGACGTGTTCATGCTGCATTACTTCGACGTGAACACTCCGGTCGAAGAAACCATGAACGCATTGAACGACATCGTGCGTTCCGGCAAGGCCCGCTACATCGGTGTGTCGACCATGCTCACAGGACAGCTCGCAAAAATCCTCATGGCCTGCGAGCGCAATGCCTGGGTCAAGCCGATCAACATGCAGCTGCAACTGAACTGCGCCTACCGCGAGGAAGAACGCGAGATGATCCCGTTCTGCCGCGATCAGGGCCTGGGCGTCTCGGTGTTCAGCCCGCTGGCCCGTGGCTTGCTAACCGGCGAAGTGCAGTCGACCCGCAACCAGACCGACTTCTTCACCCAGCAGATGTACGGCGACCAGGCGTCGTTCGACATCGCCCACTCGGTACAACGCGTGGCCCGCGCCCGTGGCGTGTCCAACGCGCAGATCGCCCAGGCCTGGGTCGCCAACCACCCCGGCGTCGACGTGATGCTGGTGGGCGCCGACACCACCGAACAATTCGATAGCGCACTGGCCGCCTTGGACACCCCATTGGATGCCGAGGAACTCCACGAACTGGAGCGCAACTACACCCCGTGCGATGTGATCAACGACTACACCGCCGGCAAGCGCATCCTGCGTGCGGCCCGTCCGGGCCTGGACCGTTTCAACTTGATCGAGGCCGTGGCATGAACCCGTTGATCCGCAAGGGCAACTACATCGATGGCCAATGGTCCAGCGGTGGGCCGACCTACCCGGTGCTCAACCCGGCCAATGGCGCGCTGATTACTGATGTACAGCGCGCCGCCGCCGAAGAAACCAACCTGGCCATCGACGCCGCCCACCGCGCCTTGCCGGCCTGGCGCAAGCTCACCGCCAAGGAACGCAGCCAGCGCCTCAAGCGCTGGAGCGAGCTGATGCTGAGCAATCAGAAGGACCTGGCGCAACTGCTCAGCCTGGAGCAGGGCAAACCCCTGGCCGAAGCCATGGGCGAAGTGGTCTATGCCGCGAGCTTCCTGGAGTGGTTTGGTGAAGAAGCCAAGCGCGCCTACGGTGATGTGATCCCGAGCCACAAGGCGGATGCGCGCATCATCGTGGTCAAGGAAGCTATCGGTGTGGTCGCGGCGATCACGCCGTGGAACTTCCCCCTGGCCATGGTCACCCGCAAGGTCGGCCCGGCGCTGGCGGCCGGTTGCACCATGATCCTCAAGCCTTCGGAAGAAACCCCGCTGTCGGCGTTCGCCCTGGCGGTGCTGGCCGAGCAGGCGGGGATTCCGGCGGGGGTGTTCAACATTGTCTCCGGCGATGCCGTGGCGATTGGCGGTGCGCTGCAAGCCTCCAGCGTGGTGCGCAAGCTGTCGTTCACCGGCTCGACCCGCACCGGCAAGCTGCTGATGCGCCAGGCCGCGGATACCCTGAAAAAAGTCTCCCTGGAACTGGGCGGCAACGCACCGTTCATTGTGTTCGACGATGCCGACCTGGACGCCGCCGTCAAAGGCGCCATGGCCTCCAAGTTCCGCAACACCGGGCAGACCTGTGTGTGCGTCAACCGCTTCTTCATCCAGGACGGTGTGTACGATGCCTTCACCCGCAAACTGGCCGAAGCCGTCAGCGCCATGCGCGTCGGCAGTGCCTTGGACGGCGAAACCGAACAGGGCCCGCTGATCAACGCCGCTGCGTTGGCCAAGGTCGAAGCCCATGTCGGTGATGCCCTGGAGAAGGGCGCCACGCTGTTGTGCGGCGGCCGTCGCCATGCCCTGGGCGGCACCTTCTTTGAACCGACCATCCTCACCGAAGCCCACGGCGACATGCTGATCGCCCAGGAAGAAACCTTCGGCCCGGTAGCCGCGTGCTTCCGTTTCAAGGACGAAGCCGAAGTGCTGCAACGCGCCAATGACACGCCGTTTGGCTTGTCCGCCTACTTCTACAGCCGCGACATCGGCCGCGTGTGGCGCATGGCCGAAGGCCTGGAAGCCGGCATGGTGGGGATCAACGAAGGAATCATCTCCACCGAAGTCGCGCCGTTTGGCGGCATCAAGGAGTCGGGCCTGGGCCGTGAAGGTTCCAAGTACGGGCTGGAGGATTACCTGGAGATCAAATACCTGTTGATGGGCGGGCTGTAGAGGCAACACCGACCCCTGTGGGAGCGGGCTTGCTCGCGAATGCGGAGGGTCAGCCACCTCATGCATCAACTGATACACCGCTTTCGCGAGCAAGCCCGCTCCACAGGGAGTTTGGGCTTGCCCGCTGTTACTCCGTCAAGAACAACAATATGGAGAACACCCATGACCGCTCAATCCATAAAAATCGACGACCTGCCGATCGGCCGCTTTCACCTGAAAATCGCTGGCCTGACGTTCGGCGCGCATTTTACCGACGGCTACATCCTCGGCCTGATCGGTATCGCCTTCACCCTGCTCAGCCCACAGATGCAACTCGATGCGTTCTGGCAAGGCTTGATCGGCGCTTCCGCCCTGATCGGCCTGTTCTTGGGCAGCCTGTTCTTCGGTTGGATCTCCGACACCCTCGGTCGGCAGAAAATCTTCCTGGTCAGCTTTGTGCTGATCACCGTGGCCTCGGTGATGCAGTTCTATGCCGAGACAGCCATGGGCTTGTTGCTGTGCCGCATTCTGATCGGCATTGGCCTGGGCGGTGACTTCAGTGTGGGCCACGCCATGCTCGCGGAGTTTTCGCCGAAGAAACATCGCGGCGTGTTGCTCGGCTCGTTCAGCGTGATCTGGACCTTCGGTTACGTGGCGGCGACCTTTGTCGGCACTGCGATGCTCAGCCTGGGCGACGACGCCTGGCGCTGGATGCTGGCGTCGTCGGCTATCCCGGCCGGCTTGATCCTGATCGCGCGTATCGGCACGCCGGAGTCTCCGCGCTGGCTGGTCAACCGTGGGCGCATTGCCGAAGCCCGCGCCATCGTCAAGAAACACCTGGGCGAGCATGTGGTGCTGGACGAAGAACCGTCCGCGCAAACTCGCTCCGGCTATGGCGTGCTGTTCAGCCGTGAGTACCGCAAGCGCACCGCGTTCAACTGCCTGTTCTTTGTGTGCATTGTGATGCCGTACTTTGCGATCTACACCTTTTTGCCGTCGATCCTGCAAAAGATGGGCTTGTCCCAGGGCTTTGGCACCGAGCTGCTGCTTAATCTGCTGCTGATTATCGGTGCGTTGATCGGCATCTGGTGCACGGTGAAGTTTTCGCGCCGGGGCTTCTTGATCAACTCGTTCATCATCCTGGCCGCAGCGTTGTTCTTGCTCGCGGTGTTGCCGGGAAGCCTGGCGTGGTTGATGGTGCTGACCTTCGGCGTGTTCACGCTGGTGCTGTCGGCGGTGAGTAACCTGGTCGGCGTGTTCCCGGCGGAAAGCTTCCCCACCGAAGTGCGCGCCAGCGGTATTGGCCTGGCCACGGCTGTGAGCCGCCTGGGCTCGGCCATCAGCACCTTCCTGTTGCCGGTCAGCGTAGCTGGGATCGGCTTGAGCCCGACCATGGGCATTCTTGCGGCGATCCTGGTGTTTGGCGCGATTATCTCCTGGGCCTGGGCCCCGGAAACCAAGGCGCTGACCTTGAGCCAGGCGTGCAAGGCCGAGGCACCGCCGGTGTCAGGGGTTGCTGACCTGGCCCAGCCACTGCGTAAACAACCGCACCTTGGATAAACCCTGTTTGTCCGTCGCCACATCCAGCCAATAGCCATAAGGGCCGATCACTTCCACGGGGGTGATCGGCAACAGGCTGCCGTTGGCCAACTCACGTTCGATCATCTGCCGGTCGATCACCGCCAGGCCACCGCCTGCCAGGGCGGTGTGGATCACCTGGTCCAGGGTGCTGAATTCCAGGCCCTGGTCCGCATCGATGTCCTCACGGCCCATGGCCGCCAGCCAGTTTTCCCACACCTTCAAACGCTTTCCGTCGTGCAGGATATGCAGGAGTGGAAATCGCCGCAGGTCCGGCGGTTGGCCGTCGCTGAACAACTCCGGACTGGCGACCGCGATATGCCGCTCCATCACCAGCAACTCACTGCTGCAATGCGCCGCCGGTTCCAGGCCGAAACGGATCTGGCAGTCGATTTCCGCCAAGCTGTCGTGGGTCGCCTGGTGGGTGACGCTGAGATTGATGTCCGGGTAACGCTCGCAAAAGCGCCGCAAATGCGCGGACAGCCAACGCGTGGCCCAGGTCGGCGGTGCGACGATACGCAGGCGCTGGCGCAGGTTGGGCACGCGCACGGCTTGCAGGGCGCGTTCGATATGGTCGAAGGCGTCGCTCAAGTGCGGCGAGAGGGCAAAACCGGCTTCGGTCAGGGACAGGCCTTGGGGCGTGCGGATAAAGAGGGCGACGCCAAGGTAGTCCTCCAGTTGCTTGATCTGGCGGCTGACTGCGCCCTGAGTGACGTTGAGGCCTACGGCGGCCTGGCTGAAGCTGCGGTGGCGGGCGACTTCTTCGAAGACGCGGAGCATGTTGAGAGAGGGAAGGTGGCGCATGAAATGGACTCCTACCGTGTTTGTAGTGAGCGGGGCAAGCCCGCTCACTACAAGGAGCAGTGGCTTAGAAATAGTAACCAATGTTCATGTACAGCTGATTCTCCCACTGGTTGCTACCCCCAGCCCCCAGGCTTTGGGTGTAGCTGCTGCCACCGATGTACGGGTCATTCTTGCCAATCAACCACTCCGTCGCAATCCACAACTTGCTGAACGAAAACGACGTGCCGAGGATCACCCGCTGCGAGGTCTTGAACTCATCAGCGGACTTATCGAAGGCGCTGTAGTTGGCATACAGCTTCACGCCGCTGACCTGATCCCACAGGTACTTGCCGCCCACGTCATAACTCAGGTCTGCCACATACAGGTTGCCGCGACTGGCGACGTTGAAGGTGCCGTCATAGCCGCCCAGGGTCACCACTTCGTCGGTGCCGGCGTTGCGCGGCGACATCTGTTGGCGCGCCGCCTGCAGTTGCAGGCCCCACGGGCCGTTCTTGCCCAGGTAGTGGAGGGCC
This sequence comes from Pseudomonas sp. IPO3749, assembly GCF_013386605.1. Taxonomy (NCBI): domain Bacteria; kingdom Pseudomonadati; phylum Pseudomonadota; class Gammaproteobacteria; order Pseudomonadales; family Pseudomonadaceae; genus Pseudomonas; species Pseudomonas sp. IPO3749. Next base: position 6,351 of record NZ_JACARN010000124.1, read on the forward strand.
ACGGCGTTGCGTCGGCCATCGTTGCCGGTGTCTTTGTTTTCCAGGGTGGAGGTAAGGCCGGACAGGCCGACTTCGGATTTCCAGTCGCCCAGGTCCAGGGCCTTGGCCACGCGCAGCACCACGGTGTTGCGTTCCTGGTTGTCGCTGCCGTCGGCGACGTAACTGTCCGCGCCGGAGACCACGCTGGAATAGGTCACGCCCTTGCTGGTGCCCTTGCCTTGCCATGCCGGGCGCAGGTAATAGCCGGCCTGAATGTTCCAGTCGCCGGTCTGTTGCACGTACTTGGCGCCGACCTGCTGCACGTCTTCCAGGCCGATCACGTTGCCCAGGGTTTCGTAGAAGGTGCTGCCGAAGTAGGGCTGCAAGCCGAATGGCACGGTGTTCAGGCCCACTTGCACCTGTTGCTCGGGGTTGAACTTGTAGCCGACCCAGGCGAACTTGGCGAACTGGATGTCGCCGTAGTTCTTGGTGTACTGGTAGGGGTAAGAACGCCCGTAGAAACGGTACTGCGCCTCGCCGATCCAGCTGTCGGAGTTGTACTTGGCGCTGAGGAACACGGTGTCCAGGCCGAACTTCTGGATGTCGCGGTCCGGGTCGTAGTCCCAGCGCGCGCGGATGGCGCCGCCGAGGTCGAGGTTGTCGGTGACCTGCACGGCCATGGCTGGCGCTGCGAGGGCGCCGAGCACAGGGATGAGGGTGAAGTAGCGCATCGTTGGTCGCATGGTTTTACTCTCGTTTTTAGTTTTTTTGGGCAACAGCAGCCCATTGCCGCAGCGAACGCTGCGACGCAGGGAAAAGGGTTGAACTCAGTGAGCCGTGGGGCGGATCAGCCGCAAGGGCGGGCCGGCGGCGGGCAGTTCGGACGCGCCCGGTGCGGCCGCCAACAGTGCCTGGGTGTAGGCGTTTTGTGGGCGCAACAGCACCTGTTCGGCGGTGCCGTACTCCACCACTTCACCCTGGCGCATCACGGCGATGTGGTCGCTGATCTGCGCGGCCACCCGCAGGTCATGGGTGATGAACAGGATGCTCAGGTTCAGCTGCTTTTGCAGGTCGGCGAGCAATTGCAGCACCTGTTTCTGCACCGACACATCCAGCGCCGACACGCTTTCATCGGCGATCAGCACTTGCGGGCGCATCGCCAGGGCACGGGCGATGCCGATGCGTTGGCGCTGGCCGCCGGAGAACTGCCGGGGTTTGCGCTGCAATGCATCACGCTTGAGGCCGACCTGTTCCAGTAAATCACCGGCCTCGGCCCAGGCATCCTTGGCCGACAATCCGCGCAATTGCGCGGCGCGAGCGATGATGTCGCCGACACGGTGGCGCGGGTTCAACGAACCGTAGGGGTCCTGGAAAATCATCTGGATACGCCGCCGATTGGCCGCCAACGCCGAGCCATTCAAGGCCAGGAAATCGGTATCGCCGACCCACACATGCCCACTGTCACTGTCCACCAAGCGTATCGCTGCCTTGACCAGGGTGCTTTTGCCCGAGCCGGACTCGCCGACAATCGCCAGGGTCTTGCCCCGTGGCAGGTTCAGCGACACATTGCGCAGCGCCGCCACCGAGCTGCCGCCGACGGTGTAGGTCTTGGTCAGGTGCTCGATACGCAGGGCCATTTCGCCGTCGGCACTCGGCGCATGCAGCTCCGGGTGCAGCGCCGGCACGGCTGCGATCAGCTTGCGCGTGTAGGCGTGGGCCGGTGCGTTCAGCACCTGGTCACGCTCGCCGATTTCCACCAGGCGGCCGCCTTCCATCACCGCAATGCGGTCGGCGATCTGCGCCACCACGCCGAAGTCATGGGTGATAAACAGAATGCCGTGTTGCCCACGTCCGCGCAGGTCGCGCACCAGTTTCAGCACCTGGGCTTGGGTCGTTACATCGAGGGCGGTGGTGGGCTCGTCGGCGATCAGCAAGTCCGGGTTCATCGCCAAGGCCATGGCGATCACTACGCGCTGGCATTGGCCGCCGGATAATTGATGGGGAAAGCTGTTGGCGATGCGCGGCGGGTCTGGCAGTTGGGTGGACTCCAGTAGCGCAAGCATGCGTTCACGGCGCTCGGCGGCGGGCATCTGCGGGGCGTGGATGTCGAAGATTTCTTCGACTTGCTTGCCGATGCGAATCGCCGGGTTCAGCGCCGCCATGGGCTCCTGGAAGATCATCGCGATGCGGTTGCCACGCAGGGCGCGCAAGCGGGCTTCGTCGAGGGTACAGATGTCGTCGCCGAGAAAGTCGATCACGCCGCCGGCATGTCGCAGGCCTTTGGCGTAGTCGCCCATGATCGCCGCCGACAGCACGGATTTGCCAGAGCCCGACTCACCGATCACGCAGAGGATTTCGCCCTTGCGCACTTCCAGGCTGATGCCCTGCACGGCGTGGCTACGGTCGGCGCCCTTGGGCAGTTCGACGCTGAGGTTGTCGACCCGCAATACGGTTTGCTGGCTGTTCATGCTCAACTCCTTGCGCCTTGCTGCGCGTGTTCATCCAGCCCGTCGGCGAGCAGGCTCAGGCCAAGCATCAGGGTGGAGATGGCGATGCAGGGGAAGATCACCAGGTGCGGGAAGGAAATGGCCATGGCGCGGCCGTCGTTGATCATGCCGCCCCAGTCCGGCGTAGGCGGTGGCAGACCGAGCCCGAGGAAGCCCAAGGCACCGATCATGATCGCGGTGTAGCCGATGCGCAGGCAGAAATCGACGATCAGCGGCCCGCCGCAGTTGGGCAATATTTCCACCAGCATGATGCGCAGCGAGCCTTCGCCTTGGGTGATGGCGCTGAGCACGTAGTCGCGCGAGCGGATGTCGATGGTCAACGCGCGCATGATGCGAAAGATCGCCGGGGCGCTGGTAAAGGTCACCGCAATCAGGATATTCAGCGCCGAGGCGCCGAGGGCGATGATGATCACGATGTACAACACCAGCACCGGGAACGACAGCACGGTATCGGCCACGTAGGACAGCGCCGCGTCCACCCAGCCGTTGAAGTAACCGGCGCACAGGCCCATGGCGATGCCCACGGCAAACGCGGTGAGGGTGGCGAGGATCGACCAGAACAGCACGGTGCGCGTGCCCCAGATCAGGCGCGAAAGGATGTCGCGGCCGATCATGTCGGTGCCGAGCAAGAAGCGTGCGCCGTCATCGCCGGCGGTCATCGGCGTGAGCAACGGCGTGAAGCTTTCCAGCGGATCATGGGGCGCCAGCCACGGCGCGCACAGGGCGATCAGCACCCAGCCGCCGACCAGCAGCAGGCCGAGCAGGGCCAGGGGATGTTTGAAGGCGTTGAGCAGGTTCATTGGCGGCCTCCGCCGAGACTGTGCAGGGTGATGCGCGGGTTGAGCCAGGTGTAGGCCAGGTCCGAGAAGATCTTGCTGATGCCCACCACCACGCCGCTGATCATTGCGCAGGCTTCGATCAGGTAGACGTCATGGTTGAGCGACGCGGTGTACAGCAGCGAGCCGAAGCCCTTGTAGGCGAAAAACACCTCCACCACGATGACGTTCGACAGCAGCCACGGGATGTACAGCATGATCACCGTGACCGGCGCGATCAGCACGTTGCGCAGCGCATGGCGCAGCACAATGCGCGTAGTGGTCGCACCTTTGAGCCGTGCGGTGCGGATATACGGCGCCTGCATCACTTCCACCATCGACGCGCGGGTAATGCGCGCCAGGTAGCCAATACCGAACAGGCACAGCACCATCAGCGGCAGCACCAGTTCCACGGCGCTAAAGCCATCGCTCATGCTGCTCACACCGGGCAGCCAGTTGAGCCAGAACACGAAGATTGCCGAGACGAACACCGCACTGGCGAAGTCCGGGATCGAGGTGGTGACGATCGACAGGAGCGACACCAGCCGGTCGATCAAAGAGCCCTGGCGAATCCCGGCGAGGATGCCCAGGGTCAACGCCACCGGCACCATGACCAGCAAGGCCAGCCCGGCCAGGGTCAGGGTTTGCCACAGGTTGGGCAGCAGCAGCTTGAGCACCGGCTCGCGAAAGTACACCGAAGTGCCCCAGTCGCCGGTCACGAAGTCCTTGAGCCACACCAGGTAGCGCCACACGAAGGGTTGGTTGTAGCCGTGTTCCAGCAGCCACGCCGCGCGCTGGTCGGCGGCGGAGTAGGGGCCGAGGACGTTGATCGCTACGTCCTCGATGTTCAGCTCCAGGGCCAGAAACACAATCAGCGACACCGACAGCAGTGTCGCTAACAGCATCAGCAGTTTGCGCAATAGAAAATGAGCCATCAGGTGCATGCTCCGACGGGTAATGGGAAGGGTGTCGCGCCTCAGCTCTTCGACTCAGAAGCTCAAGCGCTCAGCCAGACATTGCCCATGGGGTAGAAGTCGGAAGGGTGCACCTGAAAGCCCTGCACCTTTTTGCTCACGGCGGTGAACTTGTCGCCCCAGAACGGCTGCACGATCACGCAGGCGTCCTGCAGGATCTGCTCGACGCTCTGCATGGCCACGGCGCGCTGTTTCGGGTCGATGATGCCCATGGCTTTGTCCAGCGCCGCGTCGAAGGCCGGGTCGCGGTAGTGGCTTTCGTTCCAGGCGCCACCGCCACGGTAGGCCAGTTCCAGGGACATCACGCCGAGGGGGCGGTGGGCCCAGTAGGTCAGGCTGAACGCGGCCTTGTCCCAGATCGGCCAGTACTGGGCGGCCGGGACGACTTTGAGGTTGATGCGGATGCCGGCTTCCAGGCAGTTCTGTTGCAGGATCTGCGCGCAGTCCTGTTCATAGCGGCCTTGGGTGTTGCCGACGATCAGGTCGATGTCCAGGCCATTGGCAAAACCGGCCTCGACCAGCAGTTTTTTCGCCGCCGCCACATCGCGTTCGCGCTTGGGCAGTGGGAAATATTCGGGATGGGAAGGGGCCACATGATGGTCCTCGCCCAGGGTGCCCATGCCGCGATAGGCGACCTTGAGCATCTGCGCGTTGTCGGCGCAGAGCACCACGGCTTTACGCACGCGCACATCGGTGAAGGGCTTCTGGTCGCAGGCCATGCGCATCACCACGGTCTGCGCGGATTTGCAGCTGAGCAGTTGCGCGCCGGGCAGGCGCTTGGCCAGGTCCAACTCGGCCACGGTGACGCGGTACAGCACGTCGACTTGGCCGGCTTGCAGGGCGGCGAGGTGGGTGGACACGTCGGTGCCCATGTCGATGTAGCGCAACTCGTCGAGGTTGGCCGGTTTGCCCCAATAATCGGCGCGCTTGGCGAAGGTCGCCTGCTTGTTCACGGCAAACGACACCAGCTTGAATGGCCCGGTGGCCAATGGGTTTTTCGCCCAGTCATCGCCGGCCTTGAAACTGCGGTGCACCAGGGCGCAGGTGAAGGCGTTGAGCATTTCCGGGATCGCCAGGATCGGCCGCTTGAGTTGCAGGCGGAACTGGTAGTCGCTGACTTTTTCGAAGGCCTTGATGTCCTGGAACGCGGTGCGGTTGACCGACTTGGAGTCGGCGGCAATCCAGCGCTGGATATTGTGCTGCACGTCATCGGCGTTGAAGCTGTCGCCGTTGCTCCACTTCACGTCCTGGCGCAGGTTGAAGGTCCAGGTGGTGAGATCCTCCGATGGGCTCCAGCTTTCGGCGAGGTACGGGTGGGTGATGTTATCGGCGTCGACCCAGGTCAGGTATTCCAGGGAGTTGCGCAACAGGTTCGAGGCTTCGATCCAGGTGATCAGCATCGGGTCCTGGACTTCCTGGATGGCGCAGGCAAACCGCAGGCTGCCACCTTGGCGGGCGGGCGTACCGTCGGCAGCCTGGGCGTCGCTGCCGAGCAAGGCTGAACCGATGAAGGTGGAGGCACTGGCCGCCGTGATGCCGAGCAGGGCGGCGGTGCGCAGGAATTGGCGGCGGTTGATCTCGCCGCGCTGCACTTGGTTGCACAGTGCGTCGACAGCGGGATGCGGCGCGTTACCGTCCAGGGTCGCAAGAACGTTGGAGTCGGACATGGGGCTGCTCTCATGTTGTTTTTATTAGAGATGCCCGCAGTTTTGTGATTTGCGCAAAGATCGACAAACGATAAATTCAGCCGTTAAACGTTCATTAAACGCATGTTAGTCCGCGTCAGGGCGCCAAGGTGTGGAGATAGACGGGCTGGCAGATACAAAAAATCATGTTGGCTAGGAAACATCCTACGGAACGTGGGATGCTTGGTGCCTCGTCAGTCGTCTTCGAGTGCCCTTCATGAAACGCAAAATGCCCGGTCTCAATGCCCTCAAGGCTTTCGAGGTGGCCGGCAGCACCGGCAGTTTTACCCGGGCTGCGGAGCTGTTGAACGTGACCCAGAGCGCAGTCAGCCGCCAGGTCCGGCAGTTGGAAGAACAGTTGGGCGAGAACCTGCTGGAGCGGCGTCATCATCACTTGGAGCTGACCAGCGCCGGGCGGGTATTGCTGCGTGCGCTGCACCAATCCTTCGACAAGATCGAGTTGACGGTGCGCAGTATCCAGCAGAAAACCCACTCCAATCGCCTGCACGTCAATGCGCCGCCGACCTTTACCAGCCGCTGGTTGATGCCGCGCCTGGGGCGCCTGCGTGAGGCCCACCCGGAGCTGGAGTTGAGCATCACCACTTGCTTGCAGGACAGCCTGGCGCAGACCAGCACGCTCGATTGTGCGATTCGTTTTGGCAATGGTGAATGGGATGGCTTGGACAGTTCGTTGTTGATTCAGGAGAGGCATATTGCGGTGTGTGCGCCGTCGTTGTATGCCCGTGAGTGCAGCGATGGGGTGGACTTGAATCGCATGACCTTGCTGCATGTGTTGGCCAGTGAGGATCAGCGGTATCTCACGTGGAAACATTGGTTGGATGCGGCGCGGATCCATGGGGTGGATACCCAGGGTGGGTATGAGTTCGATCTGTTGGATCTGGCTATTCGGGCGGCTACGGATGGGTTGGGGATTACCATTGCTGACTGGCATATGGTGGCGGCGGAGTTGGCGTCTGGGCAGTTGACTCAGGTGTTGAATGTGCATGTGGAGGGGCATCAGTCGTATTGGTTGGTGACTCGGCCGGAGCAGACGGATATGCCGCAGTTGCAGGTGTTTGGGCAGTGGTTGCAGGAGGAGATCTGGTTGGCGCAGCGGCAGTTGGAGCCTTCGACTGCGGCGGGGTGAGGGGGGGTTGGATTGAGTGCATATCCGTTATTTGGGTAACGGCTGATATGGGTTCCGCCCTTACGGCGGCTCACTTTTGAAAAGCCCAAAAGTAAGCATGGGCCTGTCCCGTGACAACGGACGCCAAGAAGCGATACTTAAATCGTTCTCTTGGAGGTTGCCATGTATCCATCTACTCGCCGTAACTACACCGATGAGTTCAAGACCCAAGCGGTTGCGTTAGCTGAAAGCGTTGGCAGAACCGAAGCTGCCCGCCAGCTAGAGATGTCCGTCAAAACACTCGACAACTGGGTGAACGCCACGCGCAAGGGCCAACCGTTGAGTTCGCCCGAGCGCAAGCCCATCACGAAGGAAGGCAGTGAGCTTGCCCGTCTGCGAGCCGAGGTTGCCGAGCTGAAAATGGAGCGTGAAATCCTAAAAAAGGCGGCGGTATTCTTCGCCAGAGAGTCCAGGTGAGATACGCCTTCGTCGCTGCTGAACGGACTCAATACCCGGTACGGGTGTTGTGTCGGGTGATGGAAGTCTCGACTTCAGGTTTCTACGACTACGCGCTCAGGCAGCCTCGTCCCGATCCAGATGCTCAGATTCGCATTGCGTTGCGCAGTGCTTATGCGGCCAGTCGAAAAACCTACGGACGGCCACGGTTGGTAGCCGCCTTGCGCCAGAAATCGTTCGCAGTGGGCCACAAACGGGTCAGGCGGTTGATGCGCGAGGAGCGGATACAGGGCAAGTCCAAAGGAGGTTTCAGGCCCTGCACCACTGACAGCTGCCATTATTTGCCGGTGGCGAGCAATGTGTTGGCGCGTAAGTTTTCTATCGACAACCCCACGCCGACCTGGGTCAGTGATATCACCTATCTCCCAACCAAAGAGGGTTGGTTGTATCTAGCGATAGTATTGAGCATCCAGACCCGCCAGATCTTGGGCTACAGCTTGTCGGACCGCATGCCAGATGGTTTGGTCGAAAGTGCGTTTCTGAATGCCTGGAGCGCTTGCTCTGGCAGCAGTGGAGCAGTATTTCACTCCGATCAGGGCCGTCAGTACGCAAGCAGTAAGTTCCGTCTGACGCTGGCCAAGAAGGACTTCACCCAGAGCATGAGTCGAAAGGGAAATTGCTGGGACAACGCAGTGGCCGAGAGCTTTTTCGCTACGCTGAAAAGAGAGGAGGCTTTCGGGGTCTACCCCACAAAAAAACAGGCACAGCTATCAATCGCCAGCTATGTGCATGGGTTTTACAACAGCAGTCGACTGCACTCAGCTCTGGGATATCGTTCTCCGAACGAATATGCAAAGAGCTTGAGGCAGAAGACTGAATAGCCAGCTTCTTGGCGTCCGCTGCAGGGAGACAGGCCCAGCAAATGTATGGTCAGCCCACCTTTTGCTATCCAGTCACGATGAACGGTAAATCAGGCTTGCGCTAATGTATCCGGGCTCCATG
>NZ_JACARN010000125.1:0-5616 GCF_013386605.1 Pseudomonas sp. IPO3749
GCATTTAAAGAAAAAACACATGAAAAAATAAAATTTAAAGATATATAAATCTGCTGATAAGGTCTGTTCCATCTTGGCGCCATCGCCACACAGCGAACCGCCGACACCTGCTCAAGGAATTCCTGCATGTTGGTCGTAACACTTGGAGGCAGTCCCAGCCAGCGTTCCCGCTCCGGGGTGTTGCTGGATAAAACCCGTCAGTGGTTGCAAGACAAAGGCGTAGAAGTGGTGAGTTACCAGATACGGGACTTCCCGGCTGAAGACCTGCTGCATGCGCGCTTCGACAGCCCCAAGGTCATCGACCTGCTGCAACAAGTGGCTAATGCGGATGGCCTGGTGATCGCCACGCCGGTCTACAAGGCCTCGTTCTCCGGCGCGCTGAAAACCGTGTTGGACTTGCTGCCCGAGCGCGCCCTGGCCCACAAGATCGTGTTGCCGATGGCTACCGGTGGCAGCATCGCCCACATGCTGGCGGTGGACTATGCCTTGAAGCCGGTGCTGTCGGCGCTGAAGGCCCAGGAATTGCTCCACGGCATCTTTGCCGAAGACAGCCAGATCGCCTACGGCGAAGGCAGCGCCCAGGCGCAACTGGTGCCGGTACTTGAACACCGTTTGCATGAAGCCCTGGAAACGCTCTACGGCGCCATGGCCCGTCGCCCGAAACCGCTGGACCCCCATGTGTTGAATGAACGTTTGTTGAGTGCTCGCTGGAGCATTTAAGCCACACCGAAATGTAAAAAACTCACCTTACTCAGCCGCCAACGGCCAAGCAGGTGCAGCCAACCCCCTAAACGCATTATTTGGAGAGAGCGCCATGCGCACTGTCATCTTGCGTCGTGGTCTGGTCGCACTGTTTGCTGCGGCTGTGTCCTTCGGCGCCATTGTTCAAGCCCAAGCCGCCGAGACCCTGCGGATCGGTTACCAGAAGTACGGCACGCTGGTGCTGCTCAAAGCCAAAGGCACCTTGGAAAAACGCCTGGCTGCCCAAGGCGTGAACGTGCAGTGGACCGAGTTCCCTGGCGGCCCGCAATTGCTCGAAGGCCTGAACGTCGGCTCCATCGACTTCGGCGTGACCGGCGAAACCCCGCCCGTCTTCGCACAGGCCGCCGGTGCCGACTTGCTCTACGTCGCCTACGAGCCACCTGCACCGACCAGCGAAGCGATCCTGGTACCGAAAGACTCACCGATCAAATCCGTGGCAGAGCTCAAGGGCAAGAAAGTCGTCCTGAACAAAGGCTCAAACGTGCATTACCTGCTGGTACGTGCCCTGGAAGACGCCGGCCTGAAATACACCGACGTGCAGGCTGTATTCCTGCCGCCCGCCGATGCGCGTGCCGCCTTCGAGCGTGGCAGCGTGGACGCCTGGGTGATCTGGGACCCGTACCAGGCCGCCGCCGAGAAACAACTGCAAGCCCGCACTCTGCGTGACGGCACCGGCATCGCTGACAACCACCAGTTTTACCTGGCGACCAAGCCCTACGCTGAAAAACACCCGGAAGTGGTCAAGGCGCTGATCGAAGAAGTGCGCGCGGTGGGCGAATGGTCCAAGGCCAACCCGCAGGAAGTCACCGAACAAGTGGCACCGTTGCTCGGCCTGCCAGCCGACATCACCCTGACCTCGGTGAAACGCCAAGGCTACGGCGCGCTGTTCCTGACCCCGGAAGTGGTCGCCGCCCAGCAGAAAATCGCCGACAGCTTCTACCAGCTCAAATTGATCCCCAAGCCCTTGAACATCAAGGACGTGATCTGGACACCCCCCGCCGCCGTTGCCAAAGCGCCGTAATCCGACTTCTTCAGGAGACAACTCCATGAGCCTCAATATTTTCTGGTTCCTGCCTACCCACGGCGACGGCCATTACCTTGGCACCGCCGAAGGCGCTCGCGCCGTTGACCACGGTTACCTGCAGCAAGTGGCCCAGGCCGCTGACCGCCTGGGTTTCGGCGGGGTGCTGATCCCTACCGGTCGCTCCTGCGAAGACTCGTGGCTGGTGGCGGCCTCGCTGATCCCGGTGACCCAGCGTCTGAAGTTCTTGGTCGCCCTGCGCCCCGGGATCATTTCCCCGACGGTGGCCGCGCGTCAGGCCGCGACCCTGGACCGACTGTCCGGCGGCCGTGCCTTGTTCAACCTGGTCACCGGGGGTGACCCGGAAGAATTGGCCGGCGATGGCTTATTCCTCAGCCACGAAGAGCGCTATCAGGCCTCGGTGGAATTCACGCGCATCTGGCGCCGTGTGCTGGAAGGTGAAACCGTGGATTACGACGGCGAACACATCAGCGTCAAAGGCGCCAAGCTGCTGTATCCGCCGATCCAGCAACCGCGTCCGCCGTTGTATTTCGGTGGTTCTTCCGAGGCGGCCCAGGACCTGGCGGCCGAGCAAGTGGAAATGGTGCTGACCTGGGGTGAGCCGCCTGCCGCCGTTGCGGAAAAGATCGCACAGGTGCGGGCCAAGGCCGAGAACCTCGGCCGTACCCTGCGCTTCGGCATTCGCTTGCATGTGATCGTCCGTGAAACCAACGAAGAGGCATGGAAAGCCGCCGACAAATTGATCTCCCATGTGGACGACGACACCATCGCCCGCGCCCAGGCCTCGTTGTCGCGCTTTGATTCGGTAGGCCAGCAACGCATGGCCGCGTTGCACGGCGGCAGCCGCGACAACCTGGAAGTCAGCCCCAACCTGTGGGCGGGCGTCGGCCTGGTCCGCGGCGGCGCAGGCACCGCGCTGGTGGGTGATGGCCCAACCGTGGCGGAACGCGTGAAGGAATACGCCGCGCTGGGCATCGACACGTTTATCTTCTCCGGCTATCCACACCTGGAAGAGTCGTATCGCGTCGCGGAGCTGCTGTTCCCGCACCTGGATATCGAACGTCCCGAGCTGCCGAAAAGCGCCGGTTACGTCAGCCCGTTCGGCGAAATGGTCGCCAACGACATCCTTCCCAAAGCTGCGTCGGCGAGCTGAGGCAGCCCATGAACTATGAAAAATTGAGTCATCGCGTGGCGCCTTGGGTGCTGCCGATCTTATTGCTGGCGGTGTGGCAGTTGTCGGTGTCGGCGGGTTGGTTGTCGACCCGCATTCTGCCGGCGCCGAGTGCGGTGATTGAAGCCGGGGTCAATCTGGTCGCCAGCGGCGAAATCTGGACTCACCTGGCTATCAGTGGCTGGCGTGCGGGCCTGGGTTTTGTGATTGGCGGCAGTATCGGCCTGGCCCTGGGCTTTATCACCGGCCTGTCGAAGTGGGGCGAACGCCTGCTGGACAGTTCGGTGCAGATGATCCGCAACGTGCCGCATCTGGCGCTGATTCCGCTGGTGATCCTGTGGTTTGGCATCGATGAGACGGCGAAGATTTTCCTGGTCGCCCTCGGCACGCTGTTTCCGATTTACCTCAACACCTACCACGGCATCCGCAACGTCGACCCGGCGCTGGTGGAAATGTCGCGCAGCTACGGCTTGTCCGGGTTCAGCCTGTTCCGCCAGGTGATCCTGCCGGGTGCGCTGCCATCGATTTTGGTGGGCGTGCGCTTTGCCTTGGGCTTCATGTGGCTGACGCTGATCGTGGCGGAAACCATCTCCGCCAGTTCCGGTATCGGTTACCTGGCGATGAACGCCCGCGAATTCCTGCAAACCGACGTGGTGGTACTGGCCATTGTCATGTACGCGATCCTCGGCAAGCTGGCCGATCTGGCGGCGCGTGGTCTGGAGCGTGTGTGGTTGCGTTGGCATCCGGCGTATCAAGTGAATAAAGGAGGTGCGGCATGACAGCTCAACAACCCCCGCGCCTGCTCAAGGGCATTCCCCTGGCGGTCCGCAAGCTGCGTAAGGCCTTTGGTGCGCGCGAAGTGCTCAAGGACATCGACCTGCACATCCCGGCCGGGCAATTCGTGGCTGTGGTCGGGCGCAGTGGTTGCGGCAAAAGTACTTTGCTGCGCCTGCTCGCTGGCCTGGATAAGGCCAGCGGCGGCGAACTGCTGGCCGGTTCCGCGCCGTTGAGCGAAGCGATTGAAGACACGCGGTTGATGTTCCAGGAGGCGCGCCTGCTGCCCTGGAAAAAGATTATCGACAACGTCGGCCTGGGCCTTAAAGGCAACTGGCGCCCCCGTGCCTTGGAAGCCCTGGAAGCGGTCGGCCTGGCCGAGCGCGCCAATGAATGGCCGGCGGCGCTGTCCGGCGGGCAGAAGCAACGCGTGGCTTTGGCCCGTGCGCTGATCCACCAACCGCGCTTGCTGCTGCTGGATGAGCCGTTGGGTGCGCTGGATGCCTTGACCCGTATCGAGATGCAGCAACTGATCGAAAACCTCTGGCAAAAGCACGGCTTCACCGTGTTGCTGGTCACTCACGACGTCAGCGAAGCCGTGGCGATTGCCGACCGGGTGATCCTGATCGAAGACGGCGAAATCGGCTTGGACCTGATCGTCGACCTGCCACGCCCACGCGCCCGGGGCTCACACCGCCTGGCCGCACTGGAAGCTGAAGTGCTCAACCGTGTGTTGTCCTTGCCGGGCTCACCGCCGGAACCTGAACCTGTTTCACCGCTGCCTACGCAATTGCGCTGGGCTCAATAACTCACTTGTCCTACGAAGAGAGAACGACATGACTATTAAAGCGATCAACGTGCGTAACCAGTTCAAAGGCACCATCAAGGAAATCGTCGAAGGCGACGTGCTGTCGGAAATCGACGTGCAGACTGCGTCCGGTATCGTGACATCCGTGATCACCACCCGCTCGGTCAAAGAGCTGGAACTGGTGATTGGCAGTGAAGTGATTGCCTTTGTGAAATCCACCGAGGTGTCGATCGCCAAGTTGTGATCACGCTACCTCCTGTAGGGGCCGGCAAACCGGCACCTACAGTTGTGTGCGTTTGGACAGGTAGGGCGGCAGGTACAGCCCCACATACGCATCAAACACTCGCATCCCTTCCTCCGCCATGCGCGGCGTGATCAACCCATGCTGATGCACCGAGCGTGCATACACGCGGTCGCTCAGCTCCAGAGCCAACGCAAACACGTCCACATCATTCGGTAGCGTCGGCACTTCAAAGTGACGGTTGAACACCGTGAGCATCAAATCGCCCAATTCCAGATCGTGCTGACGATCCGCCTGGGTCACTTCCGTCAGCCCATGCTGGGCCAGGATCAACTGGCGAGCAGCGGCATCTTGATCGTAGACCGTGAGCATGCGCTGCTCGACGATGCAGGACAGGTCGCGCCAATGCTTGAGCGAGTCATGGTCGATGGGTGCCTGGATAGCCGCCCGAAATGCGCTGTGAACGTCAGCGGTCAAGGCTTCCAACAACGCCGGCACACTGGCGAAAAAGTGATACACCGACGACGGCGGGATCTGCGCCCGCTCGGCCACGCTATAGATCGACAAACTCGCCACGCCTTCGGCGGCCAGCAAAGTGCGGGCGGCGTCGAGGATCGCGTCGATCCGGGCCTGGCTGCGGGCGCGGGGTTTGCGAGGGGCGGCGGGGCGGGTGGTCATGGAAGTCTCCTACAAGGCAGCGGGCATTGTACGCAGAGGTCCATAGTTGGGAAGAGGGGCTTTTGTGGTGAGCGGGCTTGCCCCGCGCTGGGCTGCGCAGCGGCCCCAATAAAAACGCCGCATTCTGACAGGCAGAATGC
>NZ_JACARN010000126.1:0-431 GCF_013386605.1 Pseudomonas sp. IPO3749
GTTATGTAGGTTTCGGCAGCAGGTTGCTTCAGTTCATCGAAGCCAAAAGGAAGTTGAAAAAGAGGTGTTGACAGCAGCGTGTAACGCTGTAGAATTCGCCTCCCGCTGACGAGAGATCGGAGGCGCAAGTGGTTGAAGTTGTTGAAGAAATCTTCGAAAGCTTCTGAAAATAATCACTTGACAGCAAATGAGGCTGCTGTAGAATGCGCGCCTCGGTTGAGACGAAAGATCTTAACCAACCGCTCTTTAACAACTGAATCAAGCAATTCGTGTGGGTGCTTGTGGAGTCAGACTGATAGTCAACAAGATTATCAGCATCACAAGTTACTCCGCGAGAAATCAAAGATGTAACCAACGATTGCTGAGCCAAGTTTAGGGTTTCTTAAAAATCCAAAGATGTTTGAACTGAAGAGTTTGATCATGGCTCAGAT